>DASQGG010000023.1 GCA_035632695.1 Thermoplasmata archaeon | reverse complement strand
GCCCTCCTGATCGCGATCCTCGCGCCTTGGCTCGTGCTTTTCGGATTCTCGCTGCTGAGCACGAATGGGCCAACCGGACTCGAGACCCGGTTCGGAAGCTTTGGTAGCATGTTCTTCCAGCAAGCCTCGATCTTCTCGAACACCGGGGCGACGAATGCCCTGTTGCCCGGGATTGCGAGGAAAGGCACCATTTCCCTGTTCGTCGGGATGTTCATCCAGGCCATCCCGGGCGGCGAGGGCGTCGGGTTCATGACCCTGGTCATCAACGTGATCCTGACAATCTTCATCGTCGGGCTCATGGTGGGGAAAACCCCCGAGCTCCTCGGATACAAGATTCAGCCGCTGGAGGTCAAGCTCGCGGTCATCACGTTCCTCATGCACCCCCTGATGATTCTGATCCCCGCGGCCGTCGCCTTCGCCTCGGGCCAGGTCCAGGCCATCCTGGGTCCCCACGTCACACCGTTCGGCTATACCCAGGTCCTGTACGAGTACACGTCCGCCTCCGCGAACAACGGATCGGACTACCTCGGCACCCTGGCCAATACGCCGTTCTGGAATGCCTCCACGGGCATCGTCATGCTCGTCGGCCGGTACGTGCCGATCATCCTCATGATGGCGATTGCCGGCCAGTTCGCGGCGAAGGACCGCCGTGTCGCTCCGGAGCCGATCAACACGGAAGGCGTCCCCTTCATCCTCACCTTGGTCGGGGTAACCCTGCTCCTGACCGCTTTGGCCTTCCTCCCGTTCTTGGTCATCGGTCCCTTCGTGATGTAGGTGGTGGTCATGGCGCAGCAAACGAAGCATGGACATGTCGGGTCGGGAGCGGATTACGCGCGAGCGGTCCGCAATTCCATCACGAAGCTCAACCCCGTCTATCTCGCCCGAGACAATCTTGTCATGTTCATCGTCGAGGTGGGGTTCGTCATCGTCCTCGTCATGGGGATCCTCCCATCGGCGTTCGGCGGCCTCGTGAACCAGCAGCCGTGGTTCTACTTCGCGATCGCGGGCATCCTGCTCGTCACCGTGTGGTTCTCCACACTCTCGGAGGCTCTGTCCGAGGCCCAGGGCCGCGCCCGGGTGGACTTCCTCCGCAGCCTCGAGAAGGATGTTCAAGCGCGCCGCATCGTGGATGGCAACGAGTCCGTCGTCCCCTCCCGCAGCCTCTTGCCCGGTGACTTGGTCCGCGTGAGCAAGGGGGAGACGATCCCGCGGGACGGGGTGATCAAGGAAGGGAAAGCGTACATCGACGAGTCCATGATGACAGGCGAGTCCGTTCCGGCGTTCAAGGAGACGGGCAACCACGTCATCGGTGGGACCAAGGTCGCGACGGACAGCATCCTGGTCACCATTGTGGCCGAGGCGGGCAAGAGCTACCTGGACGAGATGATCGCCCTGGTCGAGAATGCGAAGCGTCCGAAATCCCCCAACGAAATCAGCCTCACGGTCCTGCTCATAGGCCTCACGGCCATCTTCATCCTGGTCGTCGGGACGTTCCTCTTCCTTGCGCAGGATGTGGGAACCACCATGGACCTGGCGATTTTGATTTCGCTCCTGGTCGCCCTCATGCCCACGACGATCGGCGGGCTGCTCCCGGCGATCGGCGTGGCGGGGATTACCCGCGTGGGCAAGGCCAACGTGGTCGCCAAGTCGGGCAAGGCGGTCGAGGCGGCCGGCGACGTGGACACGCTCATCCTCGACAAGACGGGGACGATCACGGAGGGCCAGCGGAGCGTGAAGGAGTTCGTACCAGTCGAAGGATTCACCGTCGAGGAGGTGGGTCAGGCGGCCTACCTTGCTTCCATCTACGACCAGACCCCGGAGGGACGCTCGGCCGTCGAGGTCGCCAAGAAGAACGGGTGGGTCCTTCCGATCACGGCCCGCGTGCTCTCGGGCCGTGCGATCGAGTTCAGCGCGGAGACCCGGGTCAGCGGCATCGAGCTCTTCGTCCCCAAGCCGGAGGCCATCTTGCCTGCCGGAGGACTTCCAAAGCCCTCTCCCGAGGTTGCCTCGAGCAAGGTCTGGGCCGAGCTCGTCCGCCTCGAGGGCACGGCCCAGCCCGCGCGGATCATCAAGGGAGCCGTGGACGCCATCCTGGCGACGGGGCCCGAGGTCAACGAGGCGGAGCTCCGCTGGAAGGCGCAGGAGATCTCCCTCACGGGCGGGACCCCCATGGCGATCACGGTTGACCGCCGCGTCGTGGGGCTTGTGAACCTCCGCGACAACCTCAAGCCGGACATCCGAAAGAAGCTTGATGCGGTCCGCGCCACGGGAATCAAGACCGTCATGGTCACGGGCGACAACGAGGTGACCGCGAAGGTCATCGCCAAGGAGGCCAACATCGACGAGGTCATGGCTCAGGCCAAGCCGGCGGACAAGCTCGTCAAGGTCGAGGCGGAGCAGAAGCTGCGGCACATCGTCGGGGTGGAAGGGGACGGCACGAACGACGCCCCCGCCCTCGCCAAGGCGGATGTCGGCATCGCGATGAACAGCGGCACGGCTGCGGCTCGTGAAGCCGCGAACATGGTCGACCTGGACTCCGACCCCTCCAAGATCCTCAAGGTCGTGGAGGTGGGCAAGCAGCTCCTGATGACCCGCGGCGCGATCACGACCTTCAGCGTGACGAACGACATCGCGAAGTACTTCACGCTCTTCCCCGCGATACTCCCGGGGAACTGGACGGCGCATCTCCTCAACGTGATGCAGCTGCACAGCCCCGTCACGGCCATCCTCGCCACGATGATCTTCAACGCGATCATCATCCCGATCCTGATCCCGCTCTCCCTCAAGGGCGTCCGCTTCCGTGCCGAGGCCACGGAGAAGACGTTCGTCCGGAACATGGCGATCTACGGAGTGGGCGGGGCGATTCTCCCGTTCGTCGCGATCAAGGGGATTGACATCGTGCTCGCTCTCTTCATCCGGTGATGCTATGGCCAGCGTTCCCTCTCCGATCAAGGCCGCGAGTCCCCTGCTTCGGACCTTCGTCGTGCTCCTCCTGATCACCATGGTCGCGTACCCGTTCTTCATGACGGGCATCGGCCAGTTCCTGTTCCCGAGCCAGGCGAATGGAACCCAGATGGTGTGCGATGGCCACTCGGTGGGCTCCGCGCTCATCGCCCAGAACGTGTCCTCTCCGAAGCTGTTCTGGCCGCGCAACGCCACCGCGAGCGCGAGCGGCCTCGACCCGGACATCGCGCCGGCTGAGGCGTACGCGCAGGTGCCGAGAATCAGCAACGCGACGAACATCTCGGCCTCAAGCCTCGACTACCTGATTTGGAAGAACATCCAGGCGAACCAGGCTACGAATCTCGGCTACCTCGCCCCGGACTACGTCAACGTGAACCAGCTGAACCTCGACCTGATCCAGTTCTATCCCACCGCGTATGCGGGATTCTGCGCCTGAGGGGTCTGGCTCTCGCGCGGGCTCGGCATCGCTGGCCCGTCTACGGCTTCGTCGGCCTCCGGTGCTCGGCCAGAAGCTTGCCGATGGACAGGGCGAGTTCCGCTTCCGCACGGAAGTCCTCCCGTTCGCGGCGGAGGAACGGCGTGAGGTGCTCGGGGTCGATCTCTCGGTCCGCGAGTTCCAGGAATTCCAACGCGGTCTTCGAGTCCTCGCGAATCAGGGAGCGCGCCGCCAGGCTCGCGAGGTAGTGCGACTTCTTCATGGACAGGTCGCGCCGCTCGGGAGCCAGAGCGACGAGTTCGCGGAGGGCGGGCCAGAATCGGTCCAGGTCCCCCGCCTTGAATATTGGGTCGATCTCCTTGACCCGCTCCGTGAATGCCTTGCGGACATCGCGGCGCACGCTCACGAGAGGCGCGGCATCCCTTATCAGGTTACTCGGGGTCGCCATGGGGCCTTATCAACCGGCCCGGGTTACCGCCGGGCATGGTCTGGGATTCCTCCCGGGTCGCGTGGGTCCGCCGCCAGTTCCCTTCCGTCGCGGCGGATCCCGCGGGGCGCCGCCGCGCTTTCCTCGACAACGGCGCAGGCACGCTCGTCGTCCGGGCGGCCGCGGAGCGGGAGTCCCGGGCACGCATGGACTGGAGCGCGAATACGGGCAACGTGTTCCCCGAGTCCCAGGGCGCCGAGGCGACGATCCTCGCGGGACGCGAAGCCGTGTCCGATTTCCTGAACGCGGGGGAGCCCGAAACCATTGTGTCGGGAGAATCGGCGACGAGCCTCCTGTTCTCCCTGAGCTACGCGCTCGGTCGGACGTGCACGGGGTCGGAGAACGTCGTGATGACCGCGTACGAGCATTTCGCGAACGTGAGCCCTTGGGAGGAGCTCGCGCGGACGGGCAGGATTCGTGAGGTGCGGTTCGCCGACTTCGACGCGGAGACCTTCCTCCTGGATGTGGACGACCTGGCCGCGCGCGTCGACCGGAACACGAAGGTGGTCGCCGTCTCAGCGGCCTCGAACTTCCTGGGCACCCGCTCCCCGCTCACCGAGCTCGCGCGGATCGCGCACGAGGTGGGGGCACTCCTCATCGTCGACGCGGTGCACCACGTGTGCCACGGGCCCACGGATGTTCGGGCAGCCGGCGCGGACGCCCTCGTGTTCTCGGGCTACAAGCTGTTCTCACGCCACGGCAGCTTTCTGTACCTGCGGCCCGACCTCGTCGAGGGCCTGTGGCCGTACAAGGTGGATCCCTCGCCGCAGCACGGTCCCGAGAAGTGGGAGTGGGGCACGCGGGATCAGGCCCTGTTCGCCGCGATCACGGGCGCCATCGATTACCTGGCGAGCCTGAGTGCGCCGGGTGCGAAGTCCGCGGCGAAGCCTGGCGCGCAGCGGCAGGCCCGGCTGCGGAAGGGCATGCAGGCCATCGAGGACTATGAGGTCAGCCTGAGTCGCCTCGTTCTCGAAGGAGACGGCCAGGTGCCCGGGATCCTGGAAGTTCCGGGGTTGACCCTCTACGGCCCCAAGAAGATCCCCGCGGGGATCGGACGGGACCCTACCTTCACGCTCAAGCTTCAGGGCTACCCGGATTCCGAGCTGTCGCGCATCCTGTACGAGACGTATGGTCTCGCGGTGGGTGCGGAAGACTACTTCTCCAGGGTCCCGCGCCTCTACGGTCTGGAGACCGCGCTGCGTGCGACGTTCGTCCACTACAACACCCGGTCTGACGCGTCCACGTTCCTCCGGGCTCTCCACGAGCTCGCCCGGAAACGGCGCTGACATCGCGAGCCACGGCGCACCGTGCATGGGAGGTTTCTTGACCTCGGCCGGCCTTGGGCTCCACGAACGCCATGGCCTCCTCGGAGGAGCGGATCAACGTCCTGAAGGAGGGCATCCGGGCCGAGCCCGAGGACCCTGTGGGGTACTACGTCCTGGGCATGGAGTATGCGAAGCTGCAGCGGCACCTCGATGCGATCGACGCGTTCGAGAAGGCCCTTCGTCTCCTTCCGGACTACGCGGCCGCCTACCGGGAGCTGGGCAAGTCGTTCCGGGACGCGGGGCGCAAGCGGGAGGCCGAGGAGGCCTGGGGCAAGGGCGTGGTCGTGGCCCAGCAGCGCAAGGACACGCAGGCGCTCAAGGAGATTCTGGTCCTCCTGAAACGCCTGAAGGAGAGCCGGGCCTGACAGCTACTCGAGCGAATCGCACGCCCGGATCACTTGTAGTTCCGCAGGCTCCGGTTGTCCTCCTCGAAGAGCTCGGACAGGAAGCCGAGCGCGGCCTTCCGGGTCTGGGACTCGTCCATCCCTTGGAGCCGGAAGTCGCCCTCCACGTCGACCCGGGTCTTGTTGCCCAGGGGCGTGTAGCGGTGGCTGTACCGGGTGCCCTTGGAGGCGCCGCCGAGGGACTCCATCTCGAAGCCCGTGGGCGGGTTGAACGTGAAGCGCCAGGTCTCCTTCCGGGTCGTCTTCCCGTCCGGATTCCGCATCTGCATCTCTTGCACCAAGGCGTTCCCCTTCTCCTCGATCGTCTTCGTCCCAACGATGGACCGGTGGCTGTGCACGCCTGGCGTCTCATCCTGCAGGTACTTCCAGATCTTGTCGATCGGCGCGTCGAAGACTCCGTCGTCTCTCACTTGGACCATTGGGCTTCCCCGCGAATCGACGCCTGAAGGCGGTTATAAGCCCTCTCCCAAGTCGGCCGGCATCGTTGTTCGAAAGTGTCCCGGACGGCTCAGGACTCGACGGTTTCACAGCGCAACGGCACGCGCCGGAGAACCGAAGGCCTTTCATGGTGCTGCGGGTTTGGTCGAGGCCGTGGACGTGATCGAGACCCTCGTGCTGATCCCCGAGAGCACGCGCAAGGCGAAGGGCGGCGGAGCGGCCGCCGACGAATCGCCCTCCTTCGACGAGCCCCTCCCGCGGGATGTCCGACGGCGCCTGGCGTTTCTCCGGGACCAGGTGCGGGAGGCCGCACCCGATGCCATCCGCGATCCGAAGGCGTTCCTCCCCGCGTATCGGCGATTCCGCGGCAACATGTACCGCGCCATCGGAGAGGAGGCATGGGAACGCCGCGTGGCCGGCGTCGAGGTCCTCATTGTCTCCGGCCTCTACGGCCTCGTGGCGTCTCGAGAGCCCGTGCTCCAGTACGAATGCTCCATGGCGGAGCCCGTGGGGCGCCTCGGGAAGCTCAACCGCTGGTGGCGGGACCATGGTCTCCCGGCAATCCTCCACGCGTACCTGGAAGCCGTCCATCCCCCCGAGGTCGTGGACCTGCTCTCCCTGGAGTACCGGGAGGCGGTCGAGGGGTACGCGGCGGGACTCCGTGGCGCCCGCGTGCGGACGATCGACTTCCGGGGTCTGGGCCGCGGGAGCCAACCTCGCCGGGGGAAGAAGGTGACGGAGCTCCTGACCACGGGCAAGCTGGTCCCCGACTCGAAGGATTCGGACGCCCGCTGACCGAGCCCGTCAGCGGGACTTGTCCTTCACCCAGGCTCGCACCTTCGCCTCGAAGACCGACGTAGGCGGCCAGCCAATGGAAGAGGCGTACGCGTTGAGCTCGCGGAGAGGGATGCCGCGCTTCGCGGCCTCTTCCTGGATCTTGCGGATGCGCTCCCCGATGGTCGCGTAGGTGGTCGCGTACCCGGCACCGAGGACCTGATGGGCCGGGAAGAGGTTGTAGTACACCGTCGCCTTCTCGAGCCCCGTGGCCTCGTGCGCCCAGTCCACGAACTCGATGATGTCCTGCTTCCCCGAGTTGATCCGCGCGTCCCCGATGACCCGGAGGAAGCGCGTAATCCGCCAGGTGTACGTGAGGAACTCATACTGGCGTGCGACCGCGGTGAGGCCGCCCCATGCCTCCAGGGCCTCCGCGAAGGCTTTCTCTTCGGGACCGTCGTAGCGGCCGGAGACGATGCCGTTGATCACGGGCACGAACTCGAGCTCCCGCTGGAACGCGATGCCCTCGGAGACGCACTCGAAGGAAGAGCCCAAGACGTCCAGGAGCGCGGGCCGTCCACGGAACGCGTGGGCGGAATTCGATCCGTGCACGCAGTGACCGTACTCCTCGTGAATCAGGAGGCTCAGGAGGTCTCCCGGCGGCGGACGTGCCGCGCTCCGTTCGTCCGTGGTCGCCATGAACACCTGCTTTGCGCGGTCCGTGAGCGTGTCGATCTCGTACGCGGCGCCCGAGGGGGTCGTGTTCACGAAGTACGGCGGCGTCTCGATCACGAGGACCGTGTACGCCGGGTCGATCGCGACCACGTGCTTGTTCGCAACGCGCTCGCACGGATCCCGGACCGCCGTCAGGAAGGGGAGGATCTGGTCGGGGCGCAGCCCCGCCTTCGTCCGCAGGGCATGGACCACGGCCTCCGCCGTCGGGTCGCAGTGCAGGTCCCCGGCCAGAGCGACCGTGAGCGCGCGGAACCGCGGTAGCTCCCGCCTCATCATGCGGAGGCCCGCGGATTCCACCTGCCGAGGTGTCTGCGTGTAATCCCAGAGATCCCGCAGGGCGCGCGGGTACGTTCGGGCGCGACCGAGGTCCGCGCCCCGCTCCTTGAGGAACTCGTAGGTCTCCGGGAACGGCGCCTCGGGCCGGAACCCCGGCAGGTCGAAGGACTTCCGGTACCGTTCGAGGGCCTTCTTCAGGGAAGCGACGGCGACCAGCGCCTTCCCGTTTCCCGAGGCGAGCTGCAACTCCTTCTCCACGATGCCAACGATCTCCGTGAGGCCGGAGGCGCTCAGCTGGATCAAGGCACGCATCCCCGGAGGCCATCGCCGCCCCCCGAACCGACGACGGTTCGCCTCGAGGGCCCTGGCACCGTCGATCGCGAGCGACCGCATGTGCTCCGCCTCGACGCCCTCCTTGATCATGTATCCGAACAAGGAGGCCACCATGGTCTCCGGAAGGCGGGACGGCTCGGGGAGGACGAGATCCGCTGCGAGGCTCGCGAGGAATTTGCGGACCGCGGCGTCCTTCGTGGACTTCCGAATCCTAGCGATCTGCGTCTCAACCCGCTTCACGTTCGCCGCCGTGGGGATGAAGAACCGCCCCGCGGTCTCCGGGATTCCCGCGACGAACGCGGCATCGGGCCGAAGCCGCTTCCAGATTTCGAACGCCTCGGCTTCCGCCTGGGATGCGGGCGCGATCATGGCGCGGCCCGTAACGCGGCCTCGTCCTTAAGGCTCGCCTCGGGGACTGCGGTCAGGAGGGGAAGAGGCGGCTCCCGCGGAGGATCTTCCGCAGGGAACCGGCTTCGTGGTAGGCCTGCGCGAGCCGGGCCGCTTGGTCCTTGGGCATCCCACTCCGAACCAGGTCCCGACGGAACCTCCGCACCCCGCGCTTCCGGCGCACCTGGAACCGCAGGAAGCCGACGCCGACCTGCATCGCGAGGAGGGGGACGGCCGCCGCGATGACCACGGGGAGGCCATCGCGATCTCGCGCCATCAGTCCTCGCTCTCGCCCCGGTGGGACATCGCCTTCGCGATCATGCCTCCCAGGTTCAGGGACGACATGTACTGCTCCGTGAGCTTGTAGGCCTGCTCGTCCGTCATGCCGCTGTCCTTGAGCGTCTTGTAGAAGTTCGCGACCGCCGTCCCAAACTTCGCGGACGCCTCCTTGCCGTAGATCGAGTCCGTGAGGCTGTTCAGGAGGGCGGGGATCTTCTCGCCGACGACGTTCAGGATATCCTTGAACTTCTCGGCGTCGAATTCGCGCTCCTTCTCCTTCCTCGACGCGTCCACCTTGATCGTTTCCGACATCGTGTCCACCTCGTCCTTCTTGCCACTACCAAACCTGGTCCCGCTATTTGGACAAACCGAGCACTTGTGACCACTTCGCGGCCACATCCTCCGCGACACGGTACGTGTGCCCGCGGGAGGCCGCGGATTCCACGACGACTCCCTGGGTCACCAGGTCCTGGAGCCGCTCGCGGACGATCCGTCGGGAGGCCGTGCCCCGTTTCCCCTTGACGGACTCCGTGATCTGGGAGATGTTCCGGTCGCCCTTCTCGAACAGGGCCGTGAGAATGGCTTTGGAGATGTCGTCCTTGAGGCCCGGGACCACCACGTCCGGCGACACGGCCCCGTGTTTCGCGTAGAGGTCCAAGAGGCGGAAGTAGCCGCGGGTGATCCCCTGGAGTTGCTCCATGTAGCCTGCGAGTTCTCGGTAGGGCTCGGCGACCTTGGCGAGGGCCTCGCGCAGAGCCTCCACCTGCTTACGGAGCTCCTTTACGTCCTTCTGCAGGTCGTCGTTGGCCATGGCGAGGCCCCATGTTGAGGGAGGGCCTTAAAGACCCCGGCTCTTCCGCACTGTGGATCGCCGGGAGGACCACCAGCGGAGCCATTCCGCCCTGCGTACGCCCTCCTCAATCTCCAGCAGCCGTGCCTGAGCGAACAAGTGCTCGATCATCGGGACTCGCCTCGCGACGGGGGAGCGGTGGTCACCAGGTTTGAGGGATGCGGGGAGAAGTGACCGCTCCGTGACCACTCGCCACCCGGCGTCGGCCTACGGGAGGTGCGTGTCCGCGACGATGGCGTCCGCCTCAATTTCGACGAGCATCGCGGGATCCAGGAGTCGGCTCACCTGGACCATGGTCAACGCGGGCCGAATCTTCCCGAAGAACTCGCCGTGGGCTTTCGCGACCTCCTGCCACCGGTCGATATCCGTGACGAAGGCCCGGGTGCGGACCACGTCCGCGAGTCCCGCCCCCGCGGTCTGGAGGGCGCGCTCGATGTTCCGGAGGATCTGGACGGTCTGCGCGTACGGATCTCCAGCACCCACAATGTCTCCCCGGTCGTTCCAGGCTGTCGTCCCCGCCACGTGGACGAACGGACCTACGCGGACGGCTCTCGAGTAGCCTGCGACGGATTCCCACTTGGCCCCGCTGGCGTAGTTCTTCCTCTCCATGGTCCCTCGACCCCTCGGCTCCGGCCACGGGAGCGAGGTGGCGAGAACTCGGACGCCGGAAAAGCCTTTCACCCATCCGTGTGGCTCTCCGTCGTGGGCCGGAACGAAGGACGCCGCACGAGAGCTGCGAGATCGTCCGCAATCGCGTCCGCGATTATGGCGGCGGCCTCCCAGGTTTGGAGCTCGGCGTGGTGACTCTGCTCGAAGGCGTGCATGCTCCGCAGGAGCTCGCTGCGGAGCGCATCGTACGCGGCGCCCTCGAATACGGCCGCCACGATCACGAACTGGCCCCGGACGGCGAGGATGCCGAGCCGATCGAAATGCATGGAGGTGACCGCATAGCCGCGGAACTTCCGCATGCTCGTCTCTACGAAGTTGCCCACGAGGTCCAGGATGCCCTGGAGCTGTTCCGCCTCGATGGGAAGCGTGCGGGCCGCGCCGATCGCCACGAGGGGCTCGCCCGATCGGTAGAACACGTAGAGTCCGATCACCCGGCGTTCCACATCGGAGACAGCTCGGAAGATTTCCCCCATCTCCGCGACGCTACGCCCCGAGAACGCGACGACGGAAAAGAGGCCGGGCACGAAGAGGACCGCGGAGAAGATCGGCTGGCCGGGCGACAAGGTGAGGTTCGTGAGGACATTCGTGGTGAGCCAGAGAGCCACGAACAACACGAGGCCGCCGATGCTGAGGAGTGCGGGGGTCCGCAGGCGCGAGGGCAGATCACGGCGGCCGAGGGCGAGCGAGATCGCGAAGGCAATGGATAGGGCGAAGTACGCGAGGAGCTGGAGGACGTACAGGCTGTACTGGAAGGGATACCGCAGGAGCTGGAAGCCCCAAACCATGGCGTTCGCGTCGTACGTCATCCCGGTCCACACGACGGCGATCGAGCCCAGCGGTGGGAGCACGAGAAGGACGTCGTAACGCGAGTGACCCCGCGAAATCCACTTCGAGGAGAGGAGAATGGCGAGCGACACCAACGCCAGGAGGCTCGCCTTAACATTCGAGACGAAGATGGCGAGGGACTTCTGCAACGGATCCGTCAGGGTCAGGAAGTACCAGTCGGTCAGCGCCCACGCGCTCAGGAGCACGCAGAAGGCGGACAACCCCCGAACGAAGGGGGACGTGAGTCCGTACCGACCGAACGCACCCAACCCGAGGAGGAGCCAAACGGTCGCGGAGACCAAGGGGAGGACGTGTCCGAGGTCCCACGTGATCATGGTATCCCTTCCCGTCCGATCTTCCGGCCTCTTCGCGTGATGGACGGCCGAGAGGAACTTGAACATGACGGTCCGAATTCCGGGGAAGAAACCCGCGGATTTCCGTCGGCTGCCCAAAGTCGATGGTGAAGATCCAGCGCATCCGACGGCGTGCGACCGCCTTCCACCCCCAAAATGTTCATGCGCGTCGGTCGCCGTGGGCCTCGCCCCGAGCCTCGGAGGTTCCGCGTGCGCATTGAGAGCTGCGAGTTCCCGGACGAACTGCTGTATGAACCGGATGGCCTGGTCTGGCTCCGGCCCGAGGCCTCGGGGGAGGTCGTTTTGGGCATCACGAGCCTCCATGCCGCCGTGGCGGGCCGACTCACGAGAGTCGAGGCGCGCCCCGTGGGCAAGGAATACGGTCGCGGGAAGAGCGTCGGCACGTTGGAGAGCGGTCGTTACTTCGGTCCCATTCGCACGCCCGTGCGAGGCCTCCTGGTCGCCGTGAACCCGGACGCGGTCCGCACGCCCAAGACGATGTCCGAGCGCCCGTACGCCGAGGGATGGTTCGCTCGCTTGAGGCCGCTCGCGTGGGAGGAGGACTGCGGGGTCCTGAAGTCCGCAGGCGAGGCGAAGGAGCTTCTCGCGGCTCAGATGACGTCGCTTCACGTCCACTGCTTCGCGGCGTTCCCGGACTACGAGCTCTTCGAGATCGGCACGGAATGCTCCGCGGTCCTCACCAAGCTGGACGATACCCTCTCCCGCGCGGCAGACGGCGAGGTCGTGCATCTGGTCTCCGACGACTGGACGGCCCCCGCGGAAATGGTGAACTGGTCCCAGCGAACCGGCTATCCTGTGATCGAGGAGCGCACGGAAGGGAACCTGTACCATTTCCTGGTACGGAAGAGGACGTGGGACTGACCCCGCCAACGCAGCTACGGGATCAGGACCGCGCGGCCGACAATCATCCCGCTTTCGAGATCCCGCAGGACCTCCGCGGCCTCTCCGAGCGACGCGCGCCTCGTGACGACCGGCGTGAGTTTCCCGTTCTCGGCTAGGGCGAGGGCCCGTGCCAGGTCGGCCATGGTCGTGGAGTAGGAGCCCAAGTAGGCGCGACCCCCTTCCATGATGTCCGCGGCGCTCAGGGGAACCGTCTCCTGACCGGACGCCACGACCACGAAACGACCGCCCACACCGAGGATCGTGCGGCCTAGCCCCAGAGTGGCCGCCGTGGAGACGAAGTCGATGACCACGTCGGCGTCCCGGATCTGCGCCGCCTCCTCCGGCGTCGCGGCGGAATCCGCGCCGGCATCGACGGCGGCCTTCTGCGCCTCCGGCCGAACGTCCACGGCGACCACGCGCGCTCCCTGCGCCTTGGCGATTTGGATCGCGGAGAGGCCCACGCCTCCCGCTCCGATGACCACGACGAGCTCCTCCTCGGTGGCGTCCCCGACGGCGACCACGGCGTGGTAGGCCGTCGCCCCGCTGCAGCTCAGCGGCGCGGCGAGCGCGGGGTCGTAGTCCTGCGGCAGCGGAAGGACCGTGTTCTGCTTCACCGCGACGTATTCCGCATAGCCGCCTGGGACGTCGAACCCGAGGCTGTGCCCTTCCTTGCACAGGTTCGTGCGCTTCCTGCGGCAGTGGCGGCAGGTTCCGCAGGGCTGCTCGTAGTGCACCGCGACGAGGTCGCCGGGGTTGATCATGTACACGTCGGAGCCGACCTTCGAGACCTTGCCTGCGATTTCATGACCCGGGACCACGGGAGGTCGTTGCCCGTGCTTGACGGCCTCGAGCGTGTGCAGGTCCGTGCGGCACACGCCCGCGGCGAGGACCTGGACGAGCACCTCCTCCGCGCCCGGGGTAGGCATGGGAAGATTCACTGGCTGGATGGAGCCGTCCGCCTCGAAGCGGATCGCGCGCATGCCTCCCGCTAGCTCCGTCAGGGTCAAAGAGGTTCCGTCGGACCGGCGCGCGGCAGCTCGGTGAGGCTCAAGTGTAGATTTCGAATCGACCGTA
>DASQGG010000022.1 GCA_035632695.1 Thermoplasmata archaeon | reverse complement strand
GATGTGGATGGGAACAAGATCCTGGACTTCATGATGGGTTTCGGGGCGCTGTTGCTGGGTCACAACAACCGAGACATCGCACTCGAGGTGATCAAGCAGCTCGAGTCGGGCTCGATGATGGGCATCACCACGGAGCTATTCCCGGAGTACATCGTGCAGATTCAGAAGGCGATGCCCTGGATGAAGAAGGTTCGCCTCGCGAACAGCGGGACCGAGGCGACCATGCACGCGATGCGCGTCGCGCGGGCGTACACCGGGAAGGACAAGATCGCCAAGGTCGAGGGCGCCTACCACGGCGCGAACGACTACGCCCTGATGAGCCTCGACATGGACACCCAGACGGCGCGGCGGATGAACGGGTACAGGCCCGTGACGTACGGGAAGGGCATCCCCAAGGTCATTGCGGACACGATGGCCGTGGTCCCGTTCAACGACATCGACACGACCGCGGAGATCCTGGAGAACGGCGCGGAGGAAATCGGCGGCTTCATCGTCGAGCCCGTCCTGTGCGGCCCCGGAGTCATCGCGCCCAAGAACAACTACCTGAAGAAGATCCGCCAGCTCACCCGGAAGCTCGGGATCGTCCTGATCTTCGACGAGGTCCTCACGGGGTTCCGGCTCGCGTACGGCGGAGCCGCGGAGTACTACGACGTCCGCCCCGACATGGTCTGCTTCGGCAAGATCGCCGGCGGGGGCTTCCAGCTCGCGGGCATCGGCGGCGAAGCGCAAATCATGGACGTCCTCGAGCCCGGCAAGGGCTGGCGTCATGGGACGTTCCATGCGGGGACGTACAACGGTCACCCCGTGTCCGTCGCCGCGGGCCTGAAGGCGCTTCAGATCCTCGAGGCGCACCCGGAGTACTACGACCACGTGAACTCGCTGGGCCGACAGCTATACGGCGGGCTCCAGGACCTCGCGGACGACCGGCGCCTCCCGGCCTGGGTCGAGTACGTCGGATCCATCGGCAACGTGTACTTCACCACACAGGACGAAATCCGGGACTTCCGCGACACGCTCAACGTGAACACGCGCCGCTGGTGGAACTGGTTCATCCACTGCCTCGGGAACAACGTGCTGTTCGGCATCCCGCAGGCCGCGGAGCGGGCGTTCATCTGCACGGAGCACACGGAAGAGGACATCGAGTGGGCCCTCGAGGTGGCGGACAGCGCATTCGCGGCGGTCGCCAAGGAGGTCCGCCGCCAGAAGGCACGCGTCCCGAGCGTCCAGGTCCAGGCCGTGAACGCCCAGGCCGCCGTGTACGGTGAGGCGCCCATCCCGCCCAGCGTGTGAGCGAGCGGCACCTCGCGGTCGGACATCGCGAGCCCGAGAGCCGTCTCTGACCTAGGCCGTACGCGGTCTGCGCCCAGGCGGCGGGTTAGGCGGCCTTCTTCTCGACGACGGTGAACGCGGCGTCCAGGATGCCGAGTCCTTCGGTCAGGGCATCCTTGGTCATGTTGAGCGGCGGGAGGAGGCGGATCACGTTCCCGTACCATCCCGCGGACAGGAACAGGCCCCCGTGGGTCCGCGCCTCCGCGATGATCGCGGAAACCTCGTCCTTCGCCGGCTCCTTCGTCTTCCGGTCCTTCACAAGCTCGATGGCCCGCATGGCACCCAGACCCCGGATGTCGCCAATCCATGCGTGGTTGTCCGCCATCTCCTTGAACCGCCGCTCGATCATCTTGCCCAGTTCGAGCGCGTTCGCAAGGCTCTTCTTGATCAGGTCCAGATTCGCGATCGCGGCGACGCAGGCGAGCGGGTTGCCCCCGAACGTGCCGCCGATAGACCCGGGCACGGGGATGTCCATGAGGTCGGCGGGGCCGGACACCGCGCTCAGGGGAAGGCCACCGCCGAGCGCCTTGGCCGACGTGATCAGGTCGGGCGTCACGCCGAAGTGCTCCGTGGCCCAGAACTTCCCGGTCCGGCCCATGCCGGCCTGGACTTCGTCGTCGACGAACAGGATCCCGTTTTCCTTCGTGATCTTCCGCAAGCCTTCCCAGTACTCCTTCGGCGGGACCACGAACCCACCCTCGCCCTGGACGGCCTCCGCGACGATGCAGGCGGTCTTGTCCGCGGGCGCCTCGGCGCGGAACAGGTCGTCGACGTATTGGAGGCAGGCCATGCCGCACTCCGGGTAGGAGAGCTTGAGCGGGCACCGGTAGCAGTACGCAAAGGGCACCTGGTACACGTGCGGCACGAAGGGCTCGAAATTCACCTTGTAGGGCTGGTACTTGCCCGTCATGGTGAGGGTGAGGAGGGTCCGCCCGTGGAACGAGTTCTGGAACGTGATCACGTTGGGCCGCCTCGTCACGGCGCGGCTGATCTTGACAGCGTTCTCGACGGCCTCGGCCCCGCTGTTGAAGAAGGCGGACTTGCCCCGTTCGAAGGGCAGGGTGGGCCGCAGGCGCTTGGAGAGCTCGATGTACGGCTCGTAGTTCACGACCATGAAGCACAGGTGAAGGTACTTGTCCAGCTGCGCCCGGACCGCGTCGGTCACCGCATCGGGGAGATGGCCCGTGTTCAGGACGCCGATGCCGCCCGTGAAGTCGATGTACTCCTTCCCATCGACGTCCACGATCTTGGCGCCCTTCGCGTGGTCGATGAAGATCGGCGTGCCCGTGCGCACGGACTTCGGGATGTACTCGTCGCGTTCCTTGAGACGTTCCTCTGCGGACTTGCCCTTGGTAGGCATGGCATCACCCCGGTGGATCTAGTTCAGCGTCTTCGTCGTCTCGGCGAACTCGGTCACGACGATCCCGCGGCCCTGGCTGTTCAGGTCCTTGAAGTAGGGGAGCGGGTCGAAGGCGATCTCCGGGGGAATGGCGCCCGTGCGCTTAACCTTCTTCTTCAAGAGCCACTGGGCCGCGATGGAGGGCGGCACGCCCGTGTCGACCGTCCCGCCGCCCACGTTCCACTTCTTGTGGGGCCACGTCGCGGCCTCGTACCGCAAGGTGACGGGGCTCCCGTCCTTCTCGCCCCAGATCACGACGCGCTGGATGTCCAGGTCCTTCTCGGGTTCCTTGGGTTTCGGCAGGTCGTCGATGATCGTCGCCGTGACGTCGTACGGGCGGAGCTTCTGGCCCTCGACCACGTGCTCCTCGCGCTTGGCGAGGCCGAGCCGGACCAAGGTCGCGATCGTGGACGTGAACTCGTGCGGGAAGGCCACGATGAAGTCGAGCTCCTTGATCCCCTTCCCGATCGTCTGGGGCATCGTGGCGAGCTCGGAGTGGATCGTGTAGTATCCCTCGACCTTGCCCACGGGCGCCTGGAACTCGGAGATCTCGAGGCCCGTCAACGCAGGGACGAACTTGATCTTCCCGTCCCGCAGGATGGGGGCGTCCATGGAGAACTCGTCGAAGATCGTGCGGACCGCGTACGGGACGACGAACTTGCCGGGCTCCCCGCCCTCCACGGTGATCCCGCTGCTCCGGAGGATCATCTTGTGGACCTTGTCCAGCTTGCTCGCGCCGTACATCCCCATGACGTTCATCGTCCCCGGCGTGGAGCCGATCCCGAGGACGCAGGTGACGCCGGCGTCCTGCGCCTGCTTGTCCATCTTGAGCTGGCGCAAGGCCTGGTGGTAGAGGCCGCCCAAATCGATGTAGTGGATGCCCGCTTTGATCGCGGCGTCCATGATCGGGACGTTCAGGTCGTACCAGGCGCTGTTGATCACGCAGTCCCAGTTCTTGAACTCCCGCTTGAGGGCGTCGTTGTCGCGGGCGTCGAGCTTCATCGGCGCCGCACGATCGTCCTTCCACGCGTTCGCGAAGGCTTTCGCCTTCTCCAGGTTTCGTCCGGCAATCCCCACGCGCTGCACACCAGGGCTTTCGAGAAGATCGGGCACGGTGGACTGGGCCATCGCCCCGTATCCCCCCAGAATGAGCACTTTCATAGACTCCCTCGGGACCCAGGACGGCCGGAGGGTAGATAACGCCTTCTTCAGGGGGAAAGTCTAGGTAATTGCACAAAGTACATGGAAGCCAAGTGGCCGCATCCGGCCCCGGTCAGTCCTCGAGGGAACGACTCACGCCGAGGATGGCGGCGCCCGCGAGGATGAACACCACGCTGACCCCGATGCCCGCGGGGTATCCGTAGAACTCGGCGGCGAATCCTCCGAGGAGGGGGCCCAGGATCGAGCCGAACCCCTGGCCCGCATTGTACGCGCCCATGGCCTCCGCCCGCGCCTCGTCCGGGGCGAGATCGGAGACCAGGGTCGAGCCCGAGACGTTGATGAGCGCCCAGCAGAGGCCGACGCCCGCATGGAGGGCCAGGATGCCTGCGAGGATGGCCACGGGGGACATGGAGACAAGGCTGAACAGGAGGAAGGCGGGGAAGAGGACCGTCCTGCCCAGGGAGGCGTAGAGCTGGGTGCGCCGGCTGCCGCGCTCCTGGACCCACCGGCCCACGCGCAGGTACGCCGTCACAGAGCCCACCTGGCTCGCGATGTACACCGCGAACACCTCGGACTCCGACAGCCCGTACATCTGCTGCAGGAGGATGGGGAAGAACCCGTAGAACGCCGTGAAGCCGGAGAACAGGAGGAAGACGCAGACCAAATAGCCCCGGAGGGGCCGCGACAACTTGGAGGTCCGATGGTTGCGGAAGTCCAGGTAGTGGAGCATCCGCATGGGGAGGAACTTGACCCGCTCGATCCGGAACAGGTTGTCCACGAGGTGGATGGAACGCCGCTCCAGGTACTCCTTGGGCTCCTGGAGCCACATCCCGGCGAGCAGGCCCGAGAGCAAGCCGAGCGCTGCGCCAATCACGAAGAGGCCGCGCATCGCGCCCACGGTGTTCAGGAAGAGCGGACCGAGCGAGAGCCACACGACCCCGATGCTCAGCCCGACGATGTAGCCCACCCCCGTGAGCTGGCTGATCAACGCGAGGCGGCTGGGCCACTTCGTCCGCTCCGTGGTCTCCATGACGAGGACCGCGCCGACCGGGGCGCTCGCGGCGCCCAGGAAGCCGATGAGGAGGTTCGCGAGGTAGAACTCGGGCATGTTGAAGCAGACGGCCATGGCGAGGAAACTGACCGCGGTGCCCAGGAAGCCCAAAATCAGGAAGACCTTCCGGGTCTTCAGCGAATCCGAGAGAGAGCCCCAGAGCATGAAGGCCGGGACGGAGGCCAAGCTGGTGGCCGCCGCGATGATGCCCACGTCCCCGAGGCTCGCCCCGAGGGCGTACGCGAACAGCGGGATGAGCGGGGACGTGGCTCCGCCTGCGATGCCTTGCGGTAGGTAGCTGTAGAACCACTTCGACCCATTGGCCGGGGCCATCCCATCCCTAAATCCGGTGGGGCGGGCAGCTATCGGCGGCTATTTGGTACTTTTGTAAGGAGGGGAAGCCGACACGACGGCTTCGTCACAGGATGTGCAGGAGGGTGAGGAGGATCTGCACCGCAGCGATGAAGATCACGACGATGAAGATCAGCGAGATCGACCGCGTCTGGAGCTTCGCGAGCCCGAGGCGAGAGCCGAGCAGGGCGCCCACGAAGACGAAGGGCATGAGGATCGGTATCAGGATGAACTCCTCGGGCCACGTGAACCCCGCCGGCGACCCCAGATAGCGGCCGAGGACGTAGAGGAAGAAGCCCAAGGCGGCGGTGGGCATGATCAGGAGCGAGGACGTCCCGATCGCCACACGGGTCTTCCGCCCGAGCAGGAAGATGATCAGGGGAACATTCATGAGGCCGCCGCCGACGCCGGCGAGACCCGATAGGAACCCGGAGCCCACCATGGTGACCGTGGTCTCGCCGGTCCTCCGCGGCGTGAGCTTCGAGTCGTCGTTCTCGTCCACCGTGCGCGCGTTGAGGAGCCAGTCGCGCACCATGAGCCCGCCGAAGGCCACGAGGATGATCACGAAGATGACCTCGAAGGCAACCTTGCTCACGAAACCGATGTGGAAGTAGGTGCCCAGGACCGCGCCGATGAGGGTGCCGATCACCAACGTGCGTCCAAGCCGGAAGTCCACGTAGCCCTTGCGGCGGTGGTTGATCACGGAGGACGCCGCGGTCATCGTGGTCAGGGTCAGGGAAATCGGAGCGGCGAGGAGCGGGTCCGAGACCCCCGTGGCCAGAAGGATCGGGACGAACAAGAGCCCGCCGCCGAGGCCCAGGTTCGAGTAGATGAAGGCCACCCCGAACATGAGGACGATCTGCAGGACGACCGTCGGGGGGTCGAGAACCATGGGGCCGGGCGAGGCGGGCCGCAGATAAATAGAATGCGTCCGGAGCGATTGGGGAGGGACAGCGGGACGGCCATGGTCCTCCTCGTGCGGTTCGGCGAGATCGCGCTCAAGAGCCGGTACGTCCGCCGGCAGCTGCGCGACCGGCTCGTCGCGAACATCCAGGACCTCTTCGCGGCCGAGGGCGTCGAGTGCGTCACGGAAGCGGACGAGGCCCGGGTCTACGTGTCCGTGGACGACCCCGCGCGAGCCCGGCGCATCCTGGGACGGGTGTTCGGCATCGTGTCGATCAGCCCCGCGACGGAAGGGCACGGGGACCTCGGCACCCTGACGAGGCTCGCGGTGGACGAGGCACGGAGTGCGGGCCTCCAGGCCGGCGTCACCTTCGCAGTCCGCCCGCGTCGCGTGGGGTCCCACCCGTTCACGAGCCAGGACGTGGCAAGGGAGATCGGCGGCGCGATCCTGAACGCGGTGCCGGGGGCCAAAGTGAACCTCACCGCGCCGGCCGTGGAGGTTCACGTCGAGGTCCGCGAGAACCGCGGATTCGTGTTCCACGAGTTCTGGGACGGCCCCGGCGGTCTCCCGCTCGGGAGCCAGGGACGCGCCCTCGCCGTGGTCGACGGCGAGGCGGGGCTCGTCGCCGCTTGGATGGCCATGAAGCGTGGCTGCCGGGTCGTCGCCGCGGCACCGCGCGGATCGATCGACATCGAGGCGTTGAGGCCGTGGGAGCCAGGCCTCAAGGTCCTCGAGTTCGACGGCCGAGCCCAGCTAGAGGACCTCGTCCGCCTGGCCCGAGCGGGCGCCGTGTTCCTGGGTACCCGGGGTCGCGACTTCGATCCCGCGCAGCGGCCCAAGCTCTCCGTGCCCGTGTTCGAGCCCGTGGTGGGCCTGCCGGACGCCGAGGTCCGGGCCCTCGCCCAGCGGGTCCGTGCCGCGTGAGACGACTCACTTGCCCTTGCGCTCGTGGGCGAGGACGCCCGGACGGACGCGCTCCGCGCCCTTGCCCTTGTACATGAGGCCGCGGCCCTTCTTGCCCGCGGACGTGAGCCCGCGGTACACGCGGCCGCGGTTCGCGGGGTTGCAGATCCAGTTGATCTTGGGGTCGTTGCGGATCACGGGGTGCTGGGGATCCACGAGGATGACCTCGTAGTACTTGTGCATCCCGTCCTCGCCGACCCAATACGAGTTGAGGACCTCGAGGTTCGGGTAGTGGCTCGCGGTGCGCTCCTCCGCGATGCGCTGGATAGACTTGCCCATCGTGATCTTCCTGAGGCCGCGGCGCTTCGGATGGCGCCCGCCCATGGGGTGCGGCCGGCGTCGCCCGCCGCGGC
Organism: Thermoplasmata archaeon; assembly: GCA_035632695.1. Classification (NCBI taxonomy): domain Archaea; kingdom Methanobacteriati; phylum Thermoplasmatota; class Thermoplasmata; species Thermoplasmata archaeon. The sequence goes on along the minus strand of DASQGG010000022.1, from coordinate 2,194 downwards.
GGACCCTTGCGCGCACGACGACGTAGCCCTGCTTCGCACGGAATCCGAGCTCCCGCGCGCGGTCGATCCGCGTGGGGTGCTCGAGACGGACGAAGGCGGCTCCGCGTCTCCATTCCGTCATGCGCTGGAAGTGCGTCTCCTCGACGACGCCGCCCTTGGGCTTCTTCCACGCCTGCTTCACGTATCCGTACAAGTTCCGCGGGCGGACGGGCTTCTTCTGTTCCTCCTCGCCCGCGATGCTAAGCTCCGGTGCCGGAGCCTTCTGTTCGTCGGCCATGGGTCAAACCCCCTGGATTTGCGGATTCGCCCGAAGGTACATCTCCCGACCAGGGTCGCTGAAAGCGCCGGACCAAAGAGCGCGGCCTATTAAACGGTTTGCTAGCGGCGCGCCTTGGCGCCGGGACCGCGACCGTTGTGGCCGTTCGTTCCGCGCTCGTAGGACTGCCGAATGAGCTGAAACGCGGGAGCAACCTCACCGAGCGTGCGGACATCGAAGCGCGACAGGAAGTAACCCCACCCTTGGGTCGGCGGGTTCGACTTCGCGAGGCGCGCGGGATCCTTGAGCCCGCGCTTCGGCGGCAGGATGAAGACTTGGACGCGCTCCTGCAGGGGTCGCATCTCCGCGAAGGTGCGCCCGTGCCGCGTGCTCCGCCAGCCGATCCAGTGCTCGCTCACCTTCTCCCGGATCCTGTCCCCGTGCTCGTGGCCCAGGGCCTGGATCCGCTTCCGGAACTGACCCACGATCTCCCGCGACTCATCGCTCGTCCGCACCAGTGCATCTTCCATAGACCAACCCTCCCCGCGGCCCCGCGGGCCGACGCATGAGGAAGAGGAACTTGAATCCTCTACTCAGGGGTTGTTTTCATGGAGGGACGGAGACAAAGTAGCACGCCAAACTCCCCCCGAACCCTCCTGCAAAACTAACTGCGGGGAGGCGCCGCAGTCCGCGCGTCGGCGCGCCATTCGAGGCGCGGTACAACCGGGACCCCGCGGGGCGCGAGTCTTGGATTACTTCCGACCCCTAGTCTGGGCGGCGGCCTTTTCGAGCGCGACCGGCAGGTGGAACCCACGAAGGCCCCACACCGCCAGAAGGCCCAACACGAGGCAGAGGGCCTCCCATTCGAGGAACTGGTCAAGAGCGAAACGTTCGAGGGACACGAAGAGGTTGACGGACAAGATTGCACCTACGGCCATGATCGCAAGCGAGGTCCTGAGCGCGCTGCGGACCCCGCCTCTGGACCGCAGCCCTTGCGCGATGGCCCGCAGATCCTCAGGTCTGAGCGACGGGTATCCCGACTCCGAGACCGTTAGCATCCTTGCCTCGTAGTCGAGCTGCACCGGGTCCGTCGCTCCTCCGGCCGCTCGCAGGAGACGGTCTCGCACCAGGCGGACACGGAGGAAGTCGATGGACTCTTCTGCGAGAACCAGTAGCCCGAGGACGCCGAGCATACCGCCAAGGAGGGCAAGGCCGGACGCGGTAGGAGCTTTCAGCGACGGGTCGGCTCCAATTTGGAAGACAGCGAAGGCCGCCACCAAGAGCGTCCCGCTAATGCCGACGAAGAACTCCACCACGTGCCAAAGGGCCTCGCCTTCGAACCGAGTCGCCTCGTTCGCTTCCTGCAGGACGGCCAGGAAGCGATCATGGACCGCTAGGCCTGGTCCCTCCGGCACGTGGGGCGGGGGTCGGTCCTCTTTCACCTCTCCTCGCTTCGCATGCGCCTCGGTAGGCGGCCCAGCCGAATCCGATTGTCCGTGCTCTTCGGCGCCGGTATTCATCTTCACCACCTTATCCGCCCCCGGGGGTCGCGTCAGGCCGATGCTCACCAAGATCCCGCTCGCGAAGGACATCAGGCCGGTTCCCACGAGACGCGCAAACTGCTCCAGGGGATCCTCAACTACTACCTGTTCGGGCACCAGCCGCCTCCCGTTCATGGTCTCGACCAGTGTCGCGGCGACCGAGGAAATCGCGACGGTCATCGTTGAGCCCTGCGAATTGGTGGGAAAGACCATATCGAGCTGAAAGGTGAAGGGACGGCCGAAATCCAGCGTTGCGTCCGCCGGCGAATCTGTCTTGCCCGCCTGGTCGACGAGATAGCCGGTGGCGTTTCCGATCTTCACGATGGGCGCTTGGAAGACGGCATGCGTGTTCACTAGATAGGGTAGCAACTGATTGTACCCAAGGAAGCCGACGTAG
>DASQGG010000021.1 GCA_035632695.1 Thermoplasmata archaeon | reverse complement strand
CCCCGTATTCGCGATCGTCTTCACCAACTACCTCCAGTATTTCGTTCCTCTGAGCCCGGCGGCGCAGATCGCGGTCCGGGTCCTGTTCGTGATCGTGTTCGTCTCCGTGAACATCGTGGGCGTCAAGGCGGCAGGGCGGCTCAACGACGTCCTGACCCTCGCGAAGCTCGCCCCGCTCCTCCTGATCATCGTGCTCGGAGTCGGGTCCATCCTCCTCACTCCGCGCCTGGTCGGCAACTACACGCCGTTTGCACCCCTAGGCGTCGACAGTTTCGGGGCGGCCATGGTCCTGATCTTCTGGGCGTACGCGGGGTTCGAACTCGGTTCCCTCCCGGCGAGCGAGGTCGTGAATCCGAAGAAGAACGTCCCGAGGGCCCTGATCAGCGGGATGGCGATCGTGATCTTCTTCTACGTGATGACCAGCGTAGCCGTCTTCGGAGTCGTCAACTGGGCGCAGCTCGCACAGACCCCGATCCCCCTCGTGCTCGTGAGCACGGCCCTCCTGGGCACGGCGGGCGCGGTGATCACGGGAGTGGGCGCGCTCGCCTCCGTGTCGGGGACCGATGAGACCGAGGTGCTCGGGACCGCCCGGCTCATGTATGCGATGTCCGCCGAGGGATTGCTGCCGCGGTCGCTCCAGAAGGTGCATCCGCGCTTCCAGACGCCCTACGTCGCAATCCTCATCGAGGGAGCGGTCGCCCTGGCGCTCTCCGTGTTCTCCGGCATCACCCAGCTCATTTCCTTCGCCGTCTTCAACCTCGCCGTGTGCTACATCCTGGTGTGTCTCGCGCTCACCGTGCTCAAGAAGCCGGGGGAACACGGGCTCCCCGGACAGGCGGTGCTCCCCTGGATCGGGGTGGCCATCAGCCTCTACCTCCTGTACTCCACATCCCTCGTCGACAAGATCGTCGGTTCGATCGCCGTCGCGCTCGGAATCCCCGTGTATCTCTACTTCACCAAGACCCACGTCGGCGAGCTGAAGGCCGTTGCCCTCTCCGAGGAGGAAATCTTCCGGACCAACCTCGAGAAACAGAACCGGTTCCTGGCGAATCTGGTCCGCTTGGTGCGGCGGGCGGTCGAGGGCCGCAGACGGGCGGCATCGGGAAGGAAGTGACCGTGCCCGACGCCTCCGCGTCATCGCCCCACGCGGCCACGCGGCCGCGCGGCGGCATCCCATGCGCGCCGTTCACCATCCTTATATAGCTCCTGCAAATTAGGACGCACTCCGCCCTACGAGGAACCAGCTTGGCACGGGGATTGTTCGCGGCACGGAAGCTCAAGGACGAGCGGCAGACGCGCCGCTGGTCCGACCGGTACTACAAGCGCCGCGTGCAGCACCTCAAGGAGAAGTCGGACCCGCTCGAGGGCTCGCCCCAGGCCAAGGGGATCGTCCTCGAAAAGGTGGCCATCGAGGCCAAGCAGCCCAACTCCGCCCTGCGGAAGTGCGTCAAGGTACAGCTCGTGAAGAACGGGCGGCAGATCACCGCGTTCGCCGTGGGCGACGGCGCGATCAACTTCATCGACGAGCACGACGAGGTTCTCGTCGAGGGGATCGGTGGCCGCATGGGCCGGTCCTACGGCGACATCCCGGGCGTCCGGTACAAGGTCATCCAGGTGAACGGCGTCTCCCTCGACGAGCTTGTGCGGGGCCGCAAAGAGAAGCCGGTGAGGTAGGTCGCTTGGAACCGCAGAATACTGGCACTCCGGAAACACCCGAGCCCGCGACGCCGGAGCCACCCGCGCCTCCGCCCCAGACGCCATTGCCCCCGCCGCCTGAAGCCGCGACGCCTTCGGAACCTGCACCGGTCGAGACGCCCACTGAGGAGGGCGAGGCCCCGGCCGAGGAGAAGCCGAAGAAAGCCCCGAAACCGAAGAAGCGGCCTCCCTACGAGATGAAGCTCTTCGAGAGGTACGACATCACGGACATCGCGGTCCACGACCTCGGGCTCGCGAAGTACATCAACCTGAACCCCATCGTCATCCCCCACACGGGCGGGCGCTGGGCGAACAAACCCTTCGGGAAGCAGAAGGCGAACATCGTCGAGCGGCTGATCAACGGCATGATGCGGACCGAGGTCTACACGGGAAAGAAGTCCAAGGCCTATCGCGTCGTGCGCACGTCCTTCGAGCTTATCGAGAAGAAGGCGAACAAGAACCCCGTGCAGGTGCTCGTCGAGGCGCTCGAGCACGCGGCACCCCGCGAGGAGATCACGCGGTTGCGGTTCGGCGGCATCTCCGTGCCGCGGGCCGTGGACATCTCGCCGTCGCGGCGGCTCGACATGGCCCTCCGAAACATCACGATCGGCGCGGTCCAGGCGACGTTCAAGAACCGCAAGCCCGTCGAGGAGTGCCTCGCGGACGAGATCTTCCTGGCGGCCAAGGGCGACATGCAAAGCTCCGCGATCGCGAAGAAGGAAGAGCTCGAGCGGGTCGCCTCGTCCGCGCGATGAGACCTTTCCCTTGGGCTGACCGAAGGTTTAATTAGGGCCCGCCATCTGCGATGGCATCTCATTGAGATTCCTCCCCAGGTGACACGCGTATGGGACGCAAGGAAGACAACATCAAGAAGGCCTCGACCCTGCTCCACAAGAAGGAGCAGATCCGAAACATCGGGACCGCGGCCCATATCGACCACGGGAAAACCACATTGAGTGATTCCCTGATCGCGGGCGCGGGCATGATCTCCGAGGAGCTCGCGGGCTCCCAGTTGTTCATGGACTACGACGAGCAGGAGCAGGCCCGTGGCATCACGATCAACGCGGCCATCGCGTCCATGGTCCACGAGCTCGACGGCCAACAGTACCTGATCAACCTAATCGACACGCCGGGCCACGTGGACTTCGGCGGCGACGTCACCCGCGCCATGCGGGCGATCGACGGGGTCATCATCCTCGTCGACGCAGTCGAGGGCATCATGCCCCAGACGGAGACCGTGATCCGGCAGGCGCTCAAGGAGCGCGTGCGGCCCGTCCTCTTCATCAACAAGGTCGACCGGCTCGTGAACGAGCTCAAGATCAGCCAAGAGCAGATGCAACAGCGCTTCGTGAAGATCATCACGGAGGTCAACCAGCGCATCCGCAAGCAACTCCCGGAGGACCTGGGGACCAGGTGGGCGCTGAACGTGGAGGCGGGCAACGTGGCGTTCGGGTCCGCGTTCCACAAGTGGGCCGTCTCGGTCCCGTTCACGAAGAAGACCGGCATCGGGTTCAAGGACGTGTACAAGCACTGCCAGGAGGGCACGATGAAGGAGCTCGCGAAGAAGGCGTCCCTCCACCACGTGGTCCTGGAGATGGTGATCAAGCACCTTCCGAACCCCCTCGAGGCCCAGAAGGTCCGAATCCCCGTGATCTGGAAGGGCGACCTCGAGTCCCCCGTCGGCAAGTCCATGCTCGCCGTCGGCGAGAGCGGTCCGGTAGCCTTCATGGTCACCAAGATCATCGTCGATCCCCAGGCGGGCGAGGTCGCGGCGGGGCGACTGTACTCGGGGAAGATTGTCCGCGGCCAGGAGCTCTGGGTCATCGGGATGCCTAAACCCCAGCGCGCGCAGACGGTCGCCATGATTGTCGGCCCGGACCGCATCCCCGTGGAGGAGATCGACGCGGGTAACGTGGTCGCGGTCGTGGGGCTCAAGGACGCGGTCGCCGGCTCCACGGTCAGCGACGACAAGGACATGCAGCCCTTCGAGAAGATCGTCCACTACTCCGAGCCGGTCGTCACGGTGGCCGTCGAGGCCAAATCGACGTCCGACCTCCCCAAGCTCATCGAGGCCCTGCGCCTCCTGGCGAAGGCGGACCCCAGCATCCAAGTCGAAATCAACCAGGAGACGGGGGAGCATCTAATCAGCGGGATGGGCGAGCTGCATCTCGAGATCACGATCTACCGCGTTCAGAACGACTACAAGATACCGGTGACCACGAGCCCGCCCATCGTCGTGTACCGCGAATGCGTGACGGGGAAGGGCGGCCCCTTCGAGGGGAAGTCCCCGAACAAGCACAACCGGTTCTACATGGAGGCGGAGCCCCTCGAACTCAAGGTCGTCCAGGCGATCCGCGCGGGGGAAATCGCCTCGGGCCAGCGCATCAAGGACTCGAAGGTCCTGGCCAAGAAGCTCGAGGAACTCGGGATGGACCGCGACGAGGCGAAGAACGTCGTCTGGATCCAGGACCAGAACATGCTCATTGACGCGACGAAGGGCATCCAGTACCTCAACGAGACCATGGAGCTGATCAAGGAGGCCTTCATCGAAGTGATGAACCGCGGTCCCCTCGCGCAGGAGAAGGGGATGGGTCTCAAGATCCGCCTCGTCGACGCGAAGCTCCACGAGGACTCCGTGCACCGGGGTCCCGCGCAGGTCATCCCCGCGGCCCGCAACGCGATCTACGGAGCGATGGTCCAAGGCGGCCGAACGCTCCTCGAGCCGATCACGAAGGTCTTCATCAACGTGCCCCAGGACTACATGGGCGCCGCGCTCGGCGACATCCAGAGCCGCCGCGGCGTGATCGAGGACATCAACCAGGAGGGCGAGGTCACGGTCATCCAGGCGAAAGCTCCCGTCGCCGAGATGTTCGGCTTCGCGTCCGCGATCCGGAGCGCGACCCAGGGGCGCGCCCTCTGGTCCACGGAGAACGCGGGCTTCGAGCCCGTGCCGAAGGATCTCCTCGGCGAGGTCGTGCGGAGCATCCGCACGCGGAAGGGGCTGCCGCCCGAACCGTACGACGAGGCGTACTACTCCGCATGAGCCGCCGCGCGACCGGTCGGTGCCGTGTACCTTAGCGGGTCATCGCCTTCCGGAACATGGGTACCGCGATCGCGAGGAGCACGACCCCAAACGCGAGCAGGATCATGATCTCCGGGAAGACCGCATCCACCCCCGCGCCGAGGACCATGACCTTCCTCAGGGCCGTCGTCGCGTAGGTCAGCGGAAGGATCTGCGCGATGTCCTGCATGAACCAGGGCATCTGCTGGATCGGGAAGAAGACCCCGCTCAGGAACATCATCGGGAACATGAGGGTCATCATGACCATCGTGGCGGTTTCTTCCTTGTCGGTGAAGGACGTGATTAGGATCCCGAGCCCGACGAAGCTGAAGACGGAGAGGAGGATGAGACCCGCGACGAGGAGCAGGTTCCCGTACACCACGACGCCGAAGCGAGCCACCGCAT
>DASQGG010000020.1 GCA_035632695.1 Thermoplasmata archaeon | reverse complement strand
CGTCTGGACCGCGTGCATCGCCCCCCGGAACTAGGGGGGCGGATAAAAAGAGTGCGACTCCATTGTTTTCCGCGGCAACTCAGCGGTAGTACCCCAGGACCTCTTCCTTCTGGCGTCGGGCTGCGCCCCGCTCGATCGCCTTGCCGAGGTTCTCGTAGAACTTGACCGTGTCCTCGTCCAGGCTCGGCCGGACGACCTTGATTGCCTCCTGGAAGTGGGTCATCTGGACCTTGCGGGCGTCCTTCTTCTCCCGCAGGGCAACCATGGCGGCCTCGCGGCAGAGGCCCTCGATGTCCGCGCCCGTGTACCCGTCGAGCTCCTCCGCGAGCTCGTCCAGGTCGACGCCTTCCAGGGGCATGCCCTTCGTGTGGACCTTGAGGACCTCGAGGCGGGCGGCCTTGTCGGGCGCCGGGACGAGCAGGATGCGATCGAAGCGCCCCGTGCGGAGGAGGGCGGGATCCACCATGTCGGGCCGGTTCGTCGCCCCGATCACCACGACTCCTTCGAGGGTCTCGAGCCCATCCATGGACGTCAGCAGCTGGTTCACCACGCGCTCGCTCACGCCGGAATCGTTGTCGAACCCGCGGCGGTGCGCAATCGCGTCGAGCTCATCCAGGAAGACGATGCACGGCGCGACCTGCTTGGCCTTCTTGAAGATGGTCCGCACGGCCTTCTCGGACTCCCCGACCCACTTGGACATGACCTCGGGGCCCTTGATCGAGATGAAGTTCGCCTCGGACTCGTTGGCCACGGCCTTGGCCAGGAGCGTCTTCCCTGAGCCCGGGGGCCCGTACAGGAGGATGCCGCGCGGCGGCTTGATCCCCATGCGCTTGAACGCGTCGGGGTCCTTGAGGGGCATCTCCACGGCCTCGCGGAGCTTCATCTTTACGTCGCCCAAGCCGCCCACGTCGCCCCAGGAGATCTTCGGGATCTCGACGAGGACCTCGCGCATGGCGCTTGGCTCGATCTCCTTGAGGGCGTTCTTGAAGTCCTCGGGCAGGACGCGCATCTTCTCCAGGGTCTCCGCGGGGATGGGCTTCTCGAGATCGATGTCGGGCAGGTAGCGCCGCAGGGCCTTCATGGCGGCCTCGCGTGCGAGCGCGGCGAGATCCGCGCCGACGAACCCGTGCGTCACGTCGGAGAGTTCGCCCAAGAGATGGTCGCGTTCCTCCTCGGCACCCTCGATGGGCATCCCGCGGGCGTGGATCTGGAGGACCTCCTTCCGGCCGTTCCGGTCCGGGACGCCGATCTCGATCTCCCGGTCGAACCGGCCTGGGCGGCGCAGGGCGGGGTCAATGGCTTCGTCCCGGTTCGTCGCGCCGATCACGATGACCTGACCCCGGCCGGAGAGGCCGTCCATGAGCGTGAGGAGCTGCGCGACGACGCGCCGCTCGACCTCGCCCGTGACCTCCTCGCGCTTGGGCGCGATCGAATCGAGCTCGTCGATGAACAGGACCGAGGGAGCGTTCTTCTGGGCCTCCTCGAACTTCTCCCGGAGCCGCTCTTCGCTCTGGCCGTAGTACTTGGACATGATCTCGGGGCCTTGGATGGAGTAGAAATTGGCGCCGGCCTCGTTGGCCACCGCCTTCGCGATCAGGGTCTTCCCCGTGCCGGGCGGGCCGTAGAGCAGGACGCCCTTGGGCGGGTCGATGCCCAGCCGCTCGAAGAGCTCGGCGTGCTTCAGCGGGAGCTCAATCATCTCCCGCACCTTCATCAGCTCCTCCTTGAGGCCGCCGATGTCCTCGTAGGTGACCGTCGGGGTGAGGACCTCGCCCTCGCGGACGGGCTCCTCCTTCATCTCCACGATCGTGTCGTCGTTGATCTGGACGACGCCCTTGGGCGCCGTGCTGATGACCATGAACGGGAGCGCGCCTCCCATGAGGGCGATACCGGGGACGATGACCACATCGCCCTTGTTCAGCGGCCGCTTGAGAAGGCCGCGCTTCACGAAGTTCTCGATGCCCTGGCCGAACGAAATCTTGTGGCCCTCGCTGATGATCGGGGCGATGGTCACGCGCTCCGCCTGCAAGACCTCGGCCTTGCGCACCTCGACCTTGTCGCCCAGGCTTACGCCCACGTTGCGGCGGACGAGGCCGTCGATGCGGATCATGCCCTTCCCCTCGTCCTCCTGCATCACGCGGAAGAGCTTCGCCGCGGTGGACTTCTTCCCGACGATCTGGATGATCTCTCCCACGTCGACGCCGAGCGCCAGTCGAGTCTTCGTGTCGACCCGGGCGCGGCCCAGGCCCACGTCACTCTGAGGCGCCTCGGCTACCTTGAGAACGACCCTTTCGGGCACGGCCGCTCAAAGCCCGGCCGGCTTATATCAACGTTGTGGGACGATTTGTCAATGTGGTATCCGGAGGAACGGACGCCGTCAAGCGGTCGGCACGCGCCGTTCCTTGACCTCGCTCGACTCATGAACCATGAGGTCTTCCGCGACGACGAGGCCGATGTGGCAGTGGGGTCCGATCTGCACGTCCTGGCCCTCCACGTACTTCGCCGTGGTGCGAACGAGGGATACGTCCTGTCCAACGATGCGGTCCACCACGAGATCGCCTTGAGCCCGCATGAACGGGCCGGAAACGCGGACATTGATGTCCTGGCCCTGGATGCTCCCGATCCTCGAAGGCCCGCCCAGCTCGATGTCGACGTCCTGGGCCTTGAGTTGCCCTTGGATCTGCACGGTCCCGGTCGAACGGAGGTCCTGGCAGCGGACGCCCCCGTCCACCCGCAGGGCTCCGCTCGAGGACACGTCCACGGCCTCGACGTCCTTGGACACGTCGAGCGCGCCGCTCACGTCCACGTCCTGGGCGTGGAGCGTGCCCGCGATTCGGGTGGATCCCGACGAACGGAAGTCGACGCAGCGAACGTCCCCGTCGCAGTCGCACGACCCGGAGACCTTGGCGTCCTCGCACTCGAGCGACCCGTGGACCTGGGCGCTTCCCGCGACCCGGAACTCGATGGTCTTCACAGGGTTCCCGGAGACGACGCCCGCGCCGACAACCTTGATCTCGTCCCCGCTCGCCTTGACGCCCATCCCCGAGATGCTCATGGCGCGCATGGAGTCCCGCACGGACTGCATGGACTCGGTGACCGCCCGCATGGACTCCTGACTCGCCTGGAAGGCCGCCTGCGTGGCGTGGGCGACGGTCTCGTGGATCGACTCTTCGAGGCTCGGCCCGGGGATCGACGGTGTCTCGGGCTCCTCCGGCTCGGCCTCGTACCGGGCCTTGATGTCCAGGTACGTCTTCTCGGAGATTTCGCCCCGGGCGAGCCGTTCCTCGAGTCGTTGCAGGATGTCCTTGCGCTTCATTGGGTCCACCGGGAGTGCCGGGCCATCTCGAAATACCTTTCCTTCCGGACCTGCGCGCTCGTGCTCGGCGCACGGGCGCCCGAGTCGGGCCCGCTCGCGGTCCGAATTCCTCGGACGGCCGCGGGCCGGCCGCGGACGACGAGGAAGGACAGGGCGCTCATCACGCTGTGCATGATTCCGACCTTCTTGTTCGGGTACATGTCCCGAGACAGTTACGGCAGATTATTTATGCAAGCTCCGCGGATAAAAATAACATCGTAAGCCGCTCGGAAATCATCTTCTCCTTCGCGGGAGAAATGTCCCGCGGATAGGCAGAAGAACGTTGAAGTAGGCACAGGGAGGTCGCCGCGACGCCGTGCCCGAACCGCTCGAGCTCGTCCGCATGGCGTCCTCCGAGACGCGTCGCCAAATCCTGCGGCTCCTCCAGCAAGGGTTCGACCATCCCGAGGACCTGGCGAAGAAGCTCAAGATCCGCCGCACGTCCGTGGACAAGCAGCTCCTCGAACTCTTCGAGTGGGGACTCGTGGACCGCGCGGCCGTCTTCCCGCCCAACGGAAGGCCGCGAATCGTGTACCTGGTGACCCAGCGCGGCAAGGATCTCCTGGACCTCCTCGAGCGGGTCGTCAAGGAATACACCTCCTCCTTCCGCGCTGACCACGACCGGGAGCTCGAGTCCCTGGAGACCAAGCTCGCGGCGGGGGAGATCGCGGAGGAGATGTACTTCAAGAAACGCAAGGAACTCGAGGCGCGGTATCGCTCAATCCTGTGACCCGCGGTCCCGTCGCCGCTGCCGCTCGATCGCCCCGTCCAACGTGACCTGCCCACGGGCCACCGCATCCGCCAGTTCCGAGGAGATCGTGACCTGCCCCTCGCTGCGCACGCGGGAGCGGCGCTGGATCTCCTTGACCTCGCCGGGCGTCGGCCGGACCTCGAACGGCGGCCGGACCCGCACGCCCGGTGTCCGGGCGATGTCCACGGCGGCGTCGAGGTCCGGCTGCGGGGTCCGGTGGGTGGTGCCCGCCTCGTCCACGATTTCGACCCGCAGTCCGTCCTGCGCGAGGGCGTTCAGGATCCGGTTCCGGTTCGTCGGGTCTCCGTGGCCCACGCGAACCCGGACCCCTCGCGCGGGAAACGTCCGGAGGGCGGCCCGAACCTGATCCCGGACAGCCTCGGGGTTCGGGGCGAGGGACGTGTCGAGGACCTCCCCGTCGCCGAGGACGGCGACCCCGGGTTCGTGGCCAGGATCCACGCCGATGAGGAGCTCCTGCCACTCCGTCTTCCCCTTCGCGAGCTGGAGCGCGCGGGCAATCGCCCCATCGAGGTCCCGGACCGCGACGACGTTCCGGGACCGGATTCGCGGGGCCTCGGCGGGGGAGGTCAGCACGGCTCCCACGGTTTCCGGGATGCGGTGCGTGAAGGATAGGCTGACGAACGGGAGACCGCGGGCCTTGAGACCCGCGACCAGGTCGTGGTAGAGCCGGAAATCCTCCGTCAGGATGCCAAGGACCTTGCGCACCGGGAGCGCCAACGGGGTGGAGCGAGATAATCTTGTCCGATTGCGCCGTCGCCTCGGCTGTTACCAGGAATGATTAACAGCTGTGACAACCAGGCCGGAAGCGATTCATATACCGCATCGGCATCGATGACAGGGGAGAACCGAACTTGCAGGCCACCACGACCCAGACCAACCCGGCGCAACCCGCGCCGGAACTCGATGCCAAGGGCTTGTTACTCCGGGACGCACTCGCAATCCTGACCGTGGTGGGGGCCCTCGTCGCCTTCTACGGGATGATCAAGCTCGTCTCGTACCTGTCCGGAATCCCGTTCCCCTAGGCGTTCCGAAAGCGATCGAAGCGCCCTCGCCGGACGTTCCCGTTCCCTTCCAGCTCGGCCAGCCGCTGGAGGAGGGCCCGCTCCTCGGAGGACACCTTATCGGGCGTGGTGATGACCACGCGGGCTAGCTGGTCGCCCCGGCCTCCACCCCGGAGATGAGGGAGCCCTTTCCCTCGGAGCCGCAGAAGCGAGTGGGACTGCGTTCCGGGCGGGATCCGGAGGCGGGCGGTCCCCTCCAGGGTCGGGATCTCGATCTCGGCGCCGAGGACGGCTTGGGGATACGTAATCGGGAGGGTCATGAGCACGTCGTCCTCGTCCCGCTCGAACGTGGGATGGGGCGCCACGTGGACGACCACGTAGAGATCGCCCGGAGGGGCGCCCGCCTCGCCGGCCTCGCCGCGTCCGGGAACCCGAAGCTGGAGGCCGTCCGGGGCGCCCGCAGGGATCTCCACGGCCACGGTCTTCGTCTCCTCGATCCGCCCGGCACCCGCGCAACGGCGGCAGGGCGTCTCGGGCCACTTGCCCCGTCCCTGACACCGCGGGCAAGGCGTGATCGTGACGAACTGGCTGTACCCGCGGCGCTGGCTCGAACTCACCTGGCCGCGCCCCTGGCAGGTCTGGCAGGTGACGAGCTTGCCCCCCTCCGCGCCGGTCCCCTGGCAGGCCGGGCAGGGATGGGGGGCGCGCAGGGTGATCTCCTTCCGGGAATCGTGGAGCAGGTCCTCGAGGCGGACCTCCGCGTCCACGCGCAGGGAGCGCCCCGACGCGGGCCCGCGCGGCCGTGCCACGCCTCCACCGAAGAGCTGTTCGAAGAGGCCGCTCCCGCCGAAGCCACTGCTCCGGAAGAACGCGTCGAAGAAGTCCCGACCGAAGATGTCCTCGACGTCCGCGGCATGGGTGAACCGGGTCCAGTCGAATCCCTGGCCGCCCCAGACCTGCTGCTTGAGGCCGTCCGCCCCGAACTGGTCGTAGATGCGCCGCTTCTCGTCGTCGGCAAGGACCTCGTAGGCCTCGGAGACCTCCTTGAACTTCTCCTCGGCGGCCTTGGGATTGTCCTTGTTCAGGTCGGGATGGTACTGCTTGGCGAGCCTTCGGTAGGCTCGCTTGATGTCCTCCTTGGACGCCCCGCGAGGGACGCCGAGCGTCGCATAGTAGTCCGGTCCCGCCATACCCTGTACTTCCGTCCCCATACGCCGCGGCTACTTCACTTCTTGTCCACGTCCTCGAAGTTCGCGTCCACGACCCCGGGGTCGCCCGAATCGCCCGATCCCTCGGGCCCGCCGGTGGGCGGAGGCGCCGCGGCGGCCCCGCCCTTCTGGTACATCTCGGCGCCCATCTTTTGGGCGGCCGCGTTCAGGTCGTCGATCGCGCGCCGCAGCTGGGAGATGTCCTCGGACGGGAGGACCTTCCGGAGCGCCTCGACCTTCTCCTGGACGTCCTTCTTCGACGCCTCGGAGACGTTCGCGGCCTGCTCCTTGAGGAGCTTCTCCATCTCGTAGATCAGGGACTCGCCGTGGTTGCGCGCCTCGATGAGCTCGCGTCGGCGCCGGTCCTCCTCCGCGTGGGACTGGGCATCCCGGATGGCCTGGTCGATCTTGGATTGGTCCATCCGCTGCGGGGCCATGATCGTGAGCTTCTCCGTCTTCCCCGTCGCCTTGTCCGTCGCGGAGACGTTCAGGATGCCGTTGGCGTCGATATCGAACGCAACCTCGATCTGGGGGATGTGCCTCGGCGCGGGCGGGATGCCTTGGAGATAGAACCGGCCCAAGCTGATGTTGTCGGCCGCCATGGAGCGCTCTCCCTGGAGCACGTGGACCTCGACGACCGTCTGTCCGTCCGCCGCGGTCGTGAAGATATCGCTCTTCTTCGTCGGGATGGTCGTGTTCCGCTCGATGAGCTTGTGGAACACGCCGCCCTGGGTCTCCACGCCGAGGCTCAGAGGGGTCACGTCGAGGAGGACGATGTCCTTGACCTCACCGCTGAGGACGGCTCCCTGGATGGCGGCCCCGAGCGCGACGCACTGCATGGGGTCCACGGTCCGCTCCGCGGGCCTTCCCAGGATGCGCTCGAAGCGCTCCCGGACCACGGGCATGCGGGTCGGGCCGCCGACGAGGATGATGTGGTTCACGTCGGAGAACTGCCACTTCGCGTCGCTGAACGCCGTCCGGATGGGCGCATCGAGGCGGGCCAGGACGGGCTCGATGAGCTGCTCGAGCTTGGACCTGGTGAGCTTCTTCTCCAGATGAACGGGCTGGCCGCCCTTCTGGGCGATGAACGGCAGGTTGATCGTGGTCTCCATGGCGCTCGTGAGCTCGATCTTGGCCTTCTCCGCGGCGTCCCGCAAGCGCTGGAGCGCTTGCTTGTCGCCCGTGAGGTCGATCCCGTGCTCCGAGCGGAACTCGGAGACGAGCCACTGGATGACCGCGTTGTCCATGTCCATGCCGCCGAGCGCGGTGTCGCCCGACGTGCTCACGACCTCGAAGACCCCTTCGCCCATCTCCATGAGCGTGACGTCGAAGGTGCCGCCGCCGAGGTCGAGGACCGCGATCTTCCCCTCGCCCTTCTTGTCCAGTCCGTAGGCGAGCGCGGCGGCCGTCGGCTCGTTCACGAGCCGCAGGACCTCCAGGCCCGCGATCTTCCCGGCGTCCTTCGTGGCCTGGCGCTGGTTGTCGTTGAAGTACGCAGGCACGGTGATCACGGCCTGCGTGATCTTCTGGCCCAGGAAGGCCTCCGCATCGGTGCGAATCTTCCGCAGGATCATCGCGGAGATTTCCGGAGGCGTGTAGTCCTTCCCGTCGATGCGGACCTTGTAGTCGGTCCCCATCTTCCGCTTGATCTGCATGACCGTGCGGTCGGGGTTCAGGACGGCCTGGCGCTTCGCGGGCTCGCCCACGAGGATGCCGTCCTTCGTGAGCGCCACGACGGACGGGAACATCTTCCCCCCGTACGCGCTGCCTTCCGCGCTCGGGATGATCTTGGGCGTTCCCCCTTCCATGTACGCGGCCTCGGAATTCGTGGTCCCGAGGTCGATTCCGATGATCTTAGCCATGGGTTTCACCTCTGTTGTTGACGACAATGACTTGCGCGGGACGCAGGACGCGGTCGGGCAAACGGTACCCTTTCCGCACGACCTCCTTCACAACGCCGTCCTCGAGCTTCGGGTCGGACACCTGCTGAAGGGCGTCATGGACGTAGGGATCGAACTGCTGGCCCTTCGCGGGAATCTCTTCGACGCCGGCGGCTCGGAGCGCCATCCACAGGTTCTCCCGCACCATCTGAATTCCCTTCGAAGCCTCGCCGTCCAGGTGGGCCATCGCCGCGTCGAAGTCGTCGAGGACGGGCAGGAGCCGCGCGAGGAGCGCCTCGTTCGCGAACTTGACGACGGCCTCCGTATCGCGGGCCACCTGCTTGCGGTAGTTCTCGAAGTCCGCCTGGAGGTACTTGAGCCGGTTCAGGAGTTCCGCGCTCTTCTTGCGCTCGGCCTCGAGCTCCTGCGCGGGCACCGTCGTTGCGGGCATCTCCGCGGGAGGCGCGGCGGGTGTCCGCGCCGCCTCGCCCACCTCCTCCTTGGCCTCGGAAGGTTCAGACTTCATGCGAGTCCCTCCCGTCTCGACGGATTCGCGCGAGGGTGACATCGAGAATGCCGTTCCGGTACGTAGCCTTGGCCGATTCCGGGTCGACCGCGGAAGGCAGGTCGACCTCCAGATGGAAGGCCGGGGCCCCGACACGCGGCGCGTCGATCGTGAGCGTCCGTTCCGTCGCCTCGATGTCCAGCGAATCCTTCGGAGCGCCGGGCAGCTCGACCGTGACGTAGATGTGCTTTGGCGTCTGGGAGACCTCGGCCGCGGGGGTTCGCTCCGCGAGGGGCTCGACCGTGGGCGAAGGCGGTCCGAGCGCCGGAGGATCGGTCCCGTGGCGCGGATCGGGGAGCGAGTGGGTGGGGTGACGCCGCCCGGGGAGGCGGTCCACCGCACGCGGCACTTCGTCCCGATCCGGATCTGCGTCCTGGTTCATGGAGACCCCTGGGGGCCGCGGGGGCCTCCCGTTCGGCCCCCTCAGAACTCTTCTCCGGCTCCGCCCTCGTCGCCTTCTCCGCCAGCGCCCGGTCCCTTGCCGCCCGGTCCGCCGCCGGACTTGGCCGCGATGACGTCGTCGATCCGGAGTACCATGACCGCCGCGTCCGTCGCGGAGCTGATGGCCTGGCTGCCCACGCGAATCGGCTCGATCACGTTCTCCTTCTTCATGTCGGAGACCTTGCCTGTGAAGACGTTCACGCCGGCGTACTTGTTGCCCTTCTTGTGCTCCTTGCGGAGCTCGATGAGCATATCGATGGGATCCAGCCCGGCGTTCTCGGCGAGGGTGCGCGGGACGCATTCCATGGCGTCCGCAAAGGCCTCGATCGCGATCTGCTCGCGTCCGCCGACCGTGGAGGCGAAGTCGCGCAACCCGAGGGCGATCTCCGTGGCGCTGGAGCCGCCGCCCGTCACGACCTTGCCGTCCTCGATGGCCACGGCCACGACGCTCGTGGAGTCCTCGAGGGACCGCTCGACCTCGTCGACCACGTGCTCGGTGCCGCCCCGGATCAGGATGGACACGGCCTTGGGGTTCTTGCAGCCCGTGACGAACGTCATGGAGTCCTCGCCGATCTTCTTCTCGAAGACGCTCTTGGCGTAGCCCAGGTCGTCCTTGGACAGCTCGTCGAGCTTGGTCACGATCTTGCCGCCCGTGGCCTTCGCGAGCTTTTCCATGTCGGACTTCTTGACCCGCCGGACGGCGTAGATGCCCTCCTTGGCGAGGTAGTGCTGGGCCAGGTCGTCAATGCCCTTCTGGCTGAACAGGATCGTGGCGCCGCTCTTCTTCACGGTCTCGACCATGCGCTTGAGCATGCCTTCCTCCTCGTTCAGGAAGGCCTGGAGCTGGGTCGGGTCCGTGATCTCGATCTTCGCGTCGATCTCGGTCTTCTTGACCTCGAGGGCCGCGTCGACGAGGGCGATCTTTGCCTCTTTGACCTCGGACGGCATGCCCGGGTGGACGCGTTCCTTGTCCACGATGATGCCGTCCACGAGTTCCGTGTCGGCGATGGAGCCGCCCTGCTTCTTCACGACCTGGATGTTGTCGTCGTCCACGAAGTAGCTGCCATCCGCGCGCTGCTCGGCCACCGTCGAGACGGCCTTCACGGAGATGTCCGCGAGGAGCTCCTTGTGGCCGCTGGAGGACTTGGACGACATCGAGGTCATCGAGACCTTCTTCAGGACGTCCGTGTCCTTGATGGAGATCTTGCTCGCGACCTTCTCGAGGATCTCCCGGGCCTTCTCGCTCGCCTGGCGGTAGCCCGACGCGATTACGGTCGGGTGGATGTTCTGATCGATGAGGTCTTCCGCCTTCTTGAGGAGCTCGCCCGCGAGGATGACCGCGGTCGTCGTGCCGTCGCCGGCCTCCTCGTCCTGGGTCTTGGCGACCTCGACGAGCATCTTGGCGGCGGGGTGCTCGATGTCGATCTCCTTGAGGATCGTGACGCCATCGTTCGTGATGACGACGTCCCCGAGGCTGTCCACGAGCATCTTGTCCATGCCCCGCGGACCCAAGGTCGACCGCACGGCATCCGCCACGGCCTTCGCGGCCGCGATGTTGTTAAACTGGGCTCCCTTCCCCCGCTCACGGCGGGTCCCTTCCTTCAAAACGAAGATTGGGGTACCTGCTGGCATCATGGTCTAGTTGCCTCCGAAACGTCCCGGACCTCTGTCCGGGGCTCAAGTCTATGTTGGGACTTCTATATAAGCATTGCTTTGGAGAGGCTTCGTTGCGCCATTCTTGGCGGAACGGGATCGGGGAAGGAGTCAGAGTGGCATTGCGGGTAGCAGAGGGAAGGCGGAAGGAGGTGTGGACTCGGGTCGGCCCGCCAGTCCCGTTTAAGTACATTCAAGATTGCTCCCGTCGGGCGAGCGGGACGAGCCGCAACGCAGCGAAGCCGGAGCGCACGCCGACGGAGACGGCCGAGCTGAAACGGAAGGTGGACCGGATTCGATGGTGGCATACGATCGACCTCGGGGGCGGGATCCTCACGCCGGGGGCTTCCAACAACCTCCAGACCCTGTCGAAGCTGGACCTCCCGGAGCGACTCGACGGGAAAACGGTTCTCGATATCGGGGCATGGGACGGCTTCTTTGCATTTGAAGCGGAACGCCGGGGCGCGGCACGTGTGCTGGCCACCGACTCCTACGTGTGGCAGGGCGGGGGATGGGGTTCGAAGGCGGGGTTCGAGCTCGCTCGGAAAGCCCTCCGCTCCAAGGTGGAAGACCGGACGATTGATGTGCTCGAGCTGTCGCCGGAGGAAGTCGGCACGTTCGACCTGGTCCTGTTCCTCGGAGTCCTCTATCACATGCGCCATCCCCTACTGGCGCTGGAACGTGTGTTCAACGTGACCCGCGGCCAGCTCGTCCTCGAGACCCACGTGGACTTCCTCACGATCCCGCGGCCGGCGATTGCCTTGTACCCGCGCGGAGAGCTCGATGGCGACGCGACGAGCTGGTGCGGCCCGAACCCTTCCGCCGTTGAGGCGATGCTGCGCATGGCGGGCTTCCGGACGGTGAAACTCGTCTCCCGCTATTCGCTTCTCCGGTCCGTGTCGGGGGGCGTGCTCACCCGGATACGCAAGGGCGACCGGGCTCTCGTGACCCTCGAACGGCGCCGGGTGGTCTTCCACGCGTGGCGCTAGGTTCGAAGCAGGAATCGGGTTCGTGGCCCGAGGGCAAGACCGTGATCGGCACCAGGGCGCCTACGCGCCTCGAGCAATAGTTCTATTAGGACTAAGGAAGTAGCGCGGGCCGTGAAGGACCTCCTGGAGGATCTGGCCATGGCCGTCCAGCACGCCGTGGACACGATCCAGGGAGACCCGGGGGAGATCCTCGGCCGCGGGGCCGACGGGGCGCCGAGCTCCCGCCTCGATCGGGTCGCCGAGGCCGCGGTCCTTGAGCGGCTTGAGGCGAGGAAGGCCCGCCTCGATGTCCTGAGCGAGGAGGCGGGGTTCGTGGATCGTCGAGGCGACGCGCTCCTCGTGCTCGACCCGGTCGACGGGACGCACAACGCGCTCCGCGGCGTGCCTGCGTTCTCCGTGTCGCTCGCCGTCGGCCACAGCCGCCTCGCCGACGTCGAGGAGGGTCTGGTGCGGGATCTGGTCAGCGGGGCGACGTACCGGGCTGCCAAGAGTCGGGGCGCCACCCTCAACGACAAGCCCATTCACGCGAAGCCGTTCGACCCGAAGGACACGCTGTTCAGCGTCTACCTCGGGACGAACGCGGAACCCGATGCGGTCCGCGTGGCAGGCAAAGCCCGCCGGGTGCGTAATCTGGGCGCGGCGTCCCTCGACCTCTGCCTTGTCGCGCGAGGGGCCGCCGACGTGTACTTCATGCATAGCCGGGAGGAACGCCTCAAGCTCCGCGCCTGCGACATCGCTGCGGGCACGCTGATCGTCCGCGAGGCGGGCGGTGAGGTGCTCACGCTCGACGGAAAAGGCTTGGACATGCCCCTCACGCCCGAGGCCCACACGGACCTGATCGCGGTCGGCGACCGCAGGGTCCTGGAGATGATCCGATGAGGTTCGGCATCACGGCGAATCCGCACATCCCCGATTCCCTGGGTGCCACCCAACGCATCCTTCGCTTCCTGGAGCCCAAGCATGAGGTCCTCCTCGAGACGGAGATCGCGAAGGACGTCGGTCGGACGGGCATGCCGTTGGCCCACATGAAGCCCGACATCATTCTGGCCATTGGCGGCGATGGGACGATCCTCCGCGCGCTGCAGCTCGTGGACGCGGACGTTCTCGGGATCAACTCGGGCTCCCTCGGGTTCCTTGCGGAGGTGTACGCGAACGAGGTGGAGAACTTCCTCGGCCGCATCCTCGCGAAGGACTACAAGGTCGAGGAGCGCCTCCGGCTCAAGGTCACCGTGGACGGGCAGCGCCTGTTCGACTGCCTGAACGAGGCCGTCGTGCACACGGCGCAGGTCGCGAAGATCCGCCATTTCGCCGTCGACCTGGACGGCGCCCCCGTGACCCAGGTCCGGGCCGACGCCATGGTCCTCGCCACGCCGACGGGGTCGACGTCCTACTCCATGTCCGTGGGCGGCCCCATCGTGGACCCTCGGGTCCGCGCGATCATCGCCACCGCGATCGCCCCCTTCAAGCCGTCCTATCGGCCCCATGTCTTCCCCGCGGCGAGCCAGGTCCGCGTGACCCTGGTCAAGCCGAAGGAGTGCGTCCTCGTGATGGACGGCCAGCGGGAGACGCACCTGAAGGGCACCGAGCAGGTCGTCGTCACGGCCTCGGAGAAGCCCGCGCGGTTCATCCGGTTCCGGGACGATTTCTACAAGCGATTCGAGGAGAAAATCTCCCGCCAGTGAGGATGATGCCCAAGCGACCCTCGGCGATCACGCGCAAGTGCCTGCGGATGATCCTGGAGGCTTCGCGGGACATGTACCCGAACGAGTTCGGCGCGTTCCTGCGGGCCGAGGAGGGCGTCATCGTGGAGCTCGTGATGATCCCGGGCACCGTGAGCGGCCGGCGCCACGCGATCTTCCAGACGTGGTTGCTCCCCCCGAACCTGGGGGTCGTGGGAACCGTCCACTCCCATCCGAGCGGCGTGTTCCGACCCTCGGACGAGGACCGGATGCTCTTCAGCAACTTCAGCGGCCTCCATATCATCACAGGCCATCCGTTCACGGAGCAGACCTGGGCCGCGTGGACGAACAAGGGCGAGCCGGTTCTCCTCACCGTGGTCCCGTAGACGTCCGCGGAGCTCGGACGTCCGCGTAGACCTGGAGGATCTGGTCCGCCACGGTTTCCGTGGTGAAGCGTGCGAGGACCTTCTCCCGCGCGCGTCGTCCCATCTCGGCCCGCAGGGTCGGATTCTCGATGAGTCGGCGGATCTTCTCCGCGAGGTCCTGGGGGTTCACGGGGTCCGCGAGGAGGCCCTCCTTCCCGTCCTCGATGACCTCCCGCACGCCCGGGATGTCCGCGACGACGACGGCCTTGCCTGTCGCCATGGCCTCCAAGGCCACGATCCCGAACGCCTCGAGGCGGGAGACGCTCGGGAGGACGAACACATCGCAGACCGCGTACACCTTGGGCAGGTTCTCCTGGGAGACGCGACCGAGGAACAGGATCCGGTCCTTGACACCGAGCGAGCGCGCGAGGCGCTCCATGCTCTCCAAGGACGACCCTTCCCCCGCGACGAGCAACTGGACCCCGGACAGGTACCGCGCGGCCTCGATGAAGTGCTCCACGCCCTTGTGGGGCACGATGCGGCCGACGAGCAGAACGATGGGCCGCCCCGGGGGAATCTTGAGCCTCGCCCGGACCGCGCTCCCGTCCACGTCGGGGTGGAACCGATGGACGTCGACCGCGTTCGGAATCACGACGGGGTTGTGCCGCCACACGGAGCGACTCGTCGCGGCGTACGTCTTCGTGGTCACAATCACCTTGGCGGCTCGGCGCAGGGTCGAGGCTCCCAGGCTGCGGCGATAGAGCGTTTCGATGAAGGATCCGACGACCGAGGGAATCTCGACGTCGCAGTGGTACGTGACGACGAGGGGCGTGCCCCGTTGCTCGCAGACGTCCGCGGCGTAGTGAGCGCTCAGGGGGGGCGGCAGATGCGCGTGGACCACGTCCGCCGTCAGCCCTCGGAGCACGGTCCGCATCCTCGGGGCGATCGGCGTCCGGAGGACGACCATCCGCGGCTTCACGCGGACGATGTCGAACCCGTCCACGGATTCCCGTTCCGGCGCGGACGACGTGTGCCGGGCCGTGACGACGGTGACCTCGTGACCCCGAGCGGCGAGCTCCCGCGACAACCCGAGGACGTGGCTCTCCACGCCACCCAGGTGGGGATAGAACCAGGGCGAAACCTGGACGATGCGCACGCACGCCGCCTCAGAAGATCCGGCTGCGCGGAGCGATGTTGCCGCGGACCGTCGCCCCGGGTCCGATGAACGCGCCTTCCCCGATGATCGTGCCCGCGTCGATCGACGCGTTGATGCCCACCTTCACGTCGTCCCCCATGATCACGCCGAGCTTGCGGAGGCCCGTGTCCACCTCGGCTCCCCGGAACAGGACGCGGACGTTGCCCTCGTCCAAGCGGAGGTTCGCGACCTTGGTCCCCGCGCCGAGGTTGCATCGCTCTCCGAGCACGCTATCGCCCACGTAGTTCTGGTGAGGGACGCGCGTCCCTTCCATGAGGATGCTGTTCTTCACCTCGCACGCATTGCCGACCTTCGCCTTCGCGCCGATCGCCGACGCGGGCCGAATGTAGCAGTTCGGTCCCACTTCCGCTCCGGGTCCGATGATCGTGGGGCCTTCGACGTGCGATCCGGGCCGCACGTGCGCATCCTCCTCGACGAGGACCTCGCCCACGAGGGTCGCGCCCGCGTCCACGGTCCCATGGACGGCCCCCTTGAGCGGCTTCAGGAGGGCGGCGTTCGCGCGAAGGAGGTCCCACGGTCGACCCACATCGAGCCATTCTCCCGGGAGTCGGAAGCCATGGACGTCTCGCTTGGCCAGGAGCATCCGGATCGTGTCCGTGATCTCGAACTCGCCCCGCGGCGACTTGGGCGTCGCGTCGATCAGCGGGAAGATGTCCGGCTCGAAGACGTAGATGCCCGCGTTGATCAGGTGGGCCTTCGGAGACCGGGGCTTTTCTTCCAACCCCGTGACGCGCCCGTCCTTGATCTCGACGACACCGAACGGACGCGGATCGGGGACCTCCGCCAAGGCCAACGTGGGCCCGCCCGCCTTGCCCTGGAAGGCGACCAGCTCCCGGAGCGCGTCGCCCGAGACGACGACGTCGCCGTTGATGCTGAGGAAAGGACCGTCCACGTGCGCGCGCAGCTGCCCGAGGGCGTGCGCGGTCCCCAGGCGCTCGGCCTGCTCCTCGTAGGCAATGGAGAGACCCAGCTCCTCCCCGCGGCCGAAGCTCTCCCGGATCCGATGGCCTTGCCACCCGATCAGGATCGTCACGTCGCGGATGCCGGCCCGGCGCACGGCCTCCAGGGTGTGGCGGAGGAACGGCTTACCGGCCACGGGGAGCAGCGGCTTGGGCAGGTTCGCGGTTAGGGGCCGCATCCGCGTGCCCTCGCCCGCTGCGAGAATGACCGCCTTCATGCCGCCGCGCTCTGCGCGCTCGATAGGGCCGCGGCGTATATCGCCTTTGCTCTGGCCTCGTTCCGCGACTCCGCGAGCACGCGGATTTTAGGCTCCGTCCCGGAGAGACGGATGAGCGCCCAGCCGTCGTCCCACTGGAGCCGCCAGCCATCGATCGTGGTCACGTCGGCGCCGAGGCCGGGGAGCGCCGCGTCCAGCTTCGCCGCGACCTGCGCGCGGCGCATGCGATTGAAGGGGACCGCGCCCCGGATCGTGGGGTACCGTGGGATCGCACGGATTTCAGACTCCAGGGATCCCTCGGCCGCCATCTTCACGAGCCGCGCGGCGGCGTACACGCCGTCGGGGCAGAGCGTGGCCTTCGGGAAGATCCACGTGCCCGAGGGCTCGCCGCCGAACTCCGCGCCTCGGCGTTTGACCTCGCCGGCGACGTACACGTCGCCGACGCGGGTCCGGTAGATCGTGGCCCTGGGCAGCAGGTCGTCGAGGACCATGGAGGCATCCACGGGAACCACGAGCGCCCGACGCACCTCGTGCTTCGCGAAGAGAGCGAGGAGCGTGTCGCCCCCGAGGAACGTGCCGTCGCGGTCCACCCCGACCATGCGGTCCCCGTCCCCGTCGTGGGCGATCCCCAGGTCCGCGTGGACGTTCCGGACCGTGCTCTTCAGGAGGGAGAGGTTCTCCTCCGTGGGCTCCGGGTCGCGTCCCGGGAAGTGCCCGTCCGGCTGCGCGTTCAGGGCGACGACCTCGCAGCCCATCTCGCGCAGGAGGAACGGCGTGATCGTGGCCGTGGCCCCACAGGCGCAATCGACCACCACCCGGAGCTTCACGGAGCCGATCTCCTCCCGGATGGCATCCATGTGGGACGCGATGAGATCGTCGCGCACCGAGGTCCGACCTACCCCATCCCAGGCGGCGCCGCGGAACTTGCCCGCATCGAGCGCGGCCTCGACCTCGTCCTGCTGCTTCTCGTCGAACGCCATGCCGTCCGGGTTCCACAGCTTGATCCCGTTGTAGGGAGCGGGGTTGTGGGATGCCGTCACGACGATACCGCAGCCGTACTCGGCGGCCCCGCGGGCCAGGGTGGGCGTCGAGACGAGCCCCGCGTCCGCGGCGTCCCCGCCCGCGGAGAGGATCCCCGCAATCAGGGCGGAGGAGAGCATGGGACCCGTGGTCCTCGGGTCGCGGCCGACGACCACGGAACGGTAGAGCTCTCCGACCACCTGGCCCACCTGGAGCGCGAGCTGGGGCGTGACCTCGACGTTGGCGAGGCCTCGGATGCCGGAGGAGCCGAACCGCGCCACCCGTTCCGATACGGAGGCCGGGTAGAAATTCCTTCGCGAGTCGGCCGCGCTCCCGCGGCGTATTTTTATACTGCTAGCATTATATAGAGAAGGCCGGATGGGCGAGGCCGAGAGGCTTCCGTCCGCACCGGAGGGATT
This sequence comes from Thermoplasmata archaeon, assembly GCA_035632695.1. Classification (NCBI taxonomy): domain Archaea; kingdom Methanobacteriati; phylum Thermoplasmatota; class Thermoplasmata; species Thermoplasmata archaeon. The sequence continues at coordinate 1,540 of DASQGG010000020.1, read as the reverse complement.
TCCGTGGTCATGGAGCCCATCAGCGTGGAGTCCGCGATCGAAAAGGCCAAGAAGAAGGGTCTGAAGCCGGGACGCGTCCGGGGCACGTCCGGAATCCAGTTCACGAAGGGACGCAACACGCGGATCGAGGTCATATCCTGGGACGAGTTCCGCGACGCGCTGTCGAGGCGGCGGCTCCAAGTCTACGAATCCGGCGGCTGGATGAAGATCATGCGACGGGCGCGCTGACGCCCGTCACGCCGGACCCGGCCGCGGGCGCCCGCAGTACGGGCAGACCTTCCAACCCGGGAGCATCGCGGCTCCGCATCCCGCGCACGGTGGCGGGACGGCGTTAGGCCCCGAGGGCGCGGAACCCGTCGGACCGGGTGGCGAGTACAGGAACTGCCCGAACGCGATCATGAGGTTGCGCGCGTCCGTCTCGTATTCTGAGTAGGACAGCGCGCCGCCGACCACCGCGACGGGCCAGAAGACGACGGCCGACACCGTCCCGACCACGAGCCCTTCGTCCGTGATTTGCGCGTTCAGGGAGAGATCGACGTTCGCGCCGTTCGCGGCCTCGGAGAGGATGAGCCAGAACTCGCGACGCAGGCCGATGTTGCTGTAGAACGAGGTCCCCCGCATGGAGGTGGGTCCGGATTGGGAGAGCTGGAACCCTTGGCGGGACCACCAGTCCCACACGCGGGGCCAGAGCTCCGCGGCCTTGCTGCCGGGCACGAAATGAACTTCCCGCTTCTGGAACATGCTCGCCCCATGCGGCGCACGCGGATATGGACGTATGCATGGGATGCCGGCGGCGCGACCCGCACCGCAACTTTATTACGACTCCGGAGTTTCGCCCACATCCGTTCCGTGCGTGGGTTGCCAAGCTTGGTCAAAGGCGCAGGGCTCAGGATCCTGTCCCGTAGGGGTTCGCAGGTTCAAATCCTGCCCCACGCATCTTTTGCCCTCGTTGTCGCACGAGAAACCTGTAGAGTCGTAATGTACGCTTTTGGACTTTCGAGTGGAAGCGATGCGGGGTCGCCGGAGCGGCCCTTCTGGGCTACCGTGACCCACTTTGTACGTGGCCCTTATGAACGTTATAAGCTCGGAGCGATTGAAAGTGCCCGACAACCGTCGGACAACCGATTTAGCTACGACATATAATTTTATTCATCTATAGTTGTGATATATAAAGCACCGCCTAAGTACGAAACCTATTCATAGTTTCCAAGGCATCCACAACCACCCAGCGAAACGGGGTTCCGTGGGGAATCGTGCCGGAGCGGGCACGAGGACCCAGCATCCCGCAGCGCCTCACGTTCGGCCGGAGGTCGGACGGGTGTTCGCCGGGCGGTGATCGTATGCCGTCCCAGAAGTTCAGCCGGAAGTACATCACGAGGCACAAGAAGAGCGCCCAGCTCTGGAAGCGCGCCGCGAAGCTCTCCCCCGGCGGCGTCGAGAGCAACATCCGCTTCTTCCGACCTCACCCGTTCTTCGCGGACTACGGGGACGGCGGCTACATCTACGATGTGGATGGGAACAAGATCCTCGACTTCATGAT
>DASQGG010000019.1 GCA_035632695.1 Thermoplasmata archaeon | reverse complement strand
TCGAAGTGGGGGACGATCCACTGACCGTCCGTCGAATAGCGGTGGAAGCCACCGCCGACCTGGTCATAGACGCCGCCCTGGGCCATCGAGGTCAGCGTCCGGAGGACGATTTCCCGGAGACCGCTCGCCCCCGTCCGGTGGACCGTCGCCAGGAGGAACTCCATGGTCCCGGCGTGGGGGAACTTAGGCGCGCTCCCGAACCCGCCGTTCACGGGGTCGGCCTCGCCGCGAAGCGTATCGAGACCCTCCTTCAGGAACGCCTCGTTGACGACGGCGGCGTCCAGCACGCTCTCGCGTCGCTCCGCGAGCGCTTGGTGGAGGGACTCGGCGTCCTTCATCGCCTCCCCCTTGTTCTCCGCATATTGCTTCGCGACCGCGCGGAGGACGTGCTCGAAGCTGGGGCGATTGTACGCGTCCCTCGGCGGGAAGTACGTACCCCCGTAGAACACCTTCCCCTCCGGGGTCAGGAACGCGGTCAGGGGCCATCCGCCGGAGCCGGTCAGGGAGCCGACGGCGGCCTGATACCGCGCGTCCACGTCGGGGCGTTCGTCCCGGTCCACCTTGATCGCGACGAACGAGTCGTTGATGATGGTCGCGAGCTCGGGGTCCTCGTAGGACTCGCGGTCGATCACGTGGCACCAGTGGCACCACGACGCGCCGATGTCCAACAGCACGGGCCGGTCGAGCTCCTTGGCCCTCCGGAACGCCTCCTCGCCCCAGGGATGCCAGTCCACGGGTTGGTGCGCGGCGCTCCTCAGGTAGGCCGACGTTTCCTTCGCGAGCCCGTTGGCCTTCTCGGGCATGTGCGAAGCGTCAAGGAGCCGCGGGTTAAGGCGTTTCGCCGAAGTGGGGCACCGCGCCTCGCGCAAACCCTGATTACGAGGGAGCCGTTCGCCGAAGGCCCATGGAAGGCCTGCTCCCCTTCGCGGCCGCGTTTGGGCTGATTGCGCTGCTCGAGCTCGGGGACAAGACCCAACTGGTGACGATTTCCCTGGCGACCCGGCACCCTTGGAAGGGGGTCCTTGCGGGCGCGGTCGTAGGTCTCACGGCCGCGACGGCGATCGGTGCCGCAGTCGGCGGCGTCCTTGCGGCGACCCTGGGAGCTTGGCTCACCTACATCAGGATCGGCGGCGGAGTCCTGTTCATCGTGATCGGCGGATGGACCGTGGCCGCGGCCCTTCGTCGCCACGTCGCCGGGGAACCCGAGGAGGCGGTCAAGGAGAAACGTCGCGCCTTCGTGACCGCCACGAGCTTCAACTTCCTCGCCGAGTTCGGAGACAAGACCCAGATCGCCGTGATCGTTCTCGCGGCCACCTACGACGCGCCCTTCTCCGTGTTCCTCGGCGGGAGCGCCGGGATGGCCTTGATTGCGGTCACCAGCGTAGCCATCGGAAAGGGGCTCTCCCGGTTCATGTCGGAACGTTGGCTGCGTCTCCTCTCCACGGGGCTCTTCATCGTGGCGGGCGTGCTCCTGATCGTCGAGGCCTTCTTCGAGCTCTGAGGACTAGGGGAAGACCTTCCGCGCGTTCGTGACGAAGAACTTCTCCTTGAAGGATTCGGAGAGCGGGAGGGCGCGCATCCCGTCGAGTTCCTGTCGGATGCCTGGGATTCCGGGCCCGGGCCAGTCCGAGCCGAAGAGGACGCGGTCCGCGATCTTCTCGATTCGCGGGAACCCCTCCAGGAGGCGCGGGGGCGGGATGGACGACGTGTCCAGGTATATGTTCGGATGGGCGCGGATCAGGTAGAACGCGGTGTCGCACCAGAGGGGCCGGCCGCCGTGGGCCATGAGGATCGTGAGATCGGGGAAGTCCGTCGCGACGTCGTCGAGGGCTAGGGGGTCCCCGAACTTGGAGCGGGCGCCGAGGAACACGGATGTCCCCGTATGGAACATGATCGGGAGGTGCAGCTTCTCCGCCGTGCGGTAAATCCTCCACAGGTTCGGCATCTGGCCGTCCACGTAGGCGTTCGGGGCGAACAGTTGGTGCGGTGGGTGGATCTTGAGCCCGCGGATCTCCAGCTTCGAGGCCAGGTGCTCGATCTCCGCCTCCGGTTCCTTCGTGAGCCGCGGGTGGACGCCCCCGAACGCGAGGAGCCGCCTGGGGTCCTCGGAGGCGTACTTCGACACGAAGGCGTTCACGTCGAGGCCCAGGCCCATGACCTCCGGGGCCGCGTAGTTGATCAGGCAGGCACGCTCGACGCCGACCTCGTCGAGGTGGGCGAGCAGGGCTCGCGGATCCTCCATCTTCCGCGCCATGGCGTCGAAGTCGGGCATCGTGCGCCGCATGGTCTCGAAGACGGCGGGCTTGAGGTTCCGGAACGGTTCGAGATGGAGGTGGACGTCCGTGATGCCGGGCAACGCCCCGGCGAAGCGGCGGCTCAGGGAAATGCTTTTCGGACTTGCCCGCGCTCACTCGGGGCTCGGTAGCCGCCGGATGACCTCGCCGTAGTCCCGGTACGGCGTCTGGCAGGGCGCGCCGTCTGCGTACAGGAGCACGTTCTCCCCGGGATCCACGTTGCTGAGCGCCAGGATCGTGGAGGAGACCGTCCCGCCGCCCATCGCATGGTTGCACAGGCTGACCCCGCCGCCCGACGCGTGCGTGCGCAGGGCGGACTGCAGCGTCCGGACGGCATCCTGGACGGTCCGCGTGGGTGCCTTGGAGAGGAGGTTCTGGACGAGCTCCCCCTTCGGATCTCCCGCGACGTTGCCGCCCTCATTGGTCAGGACGTTCAGTCCCTCGTGGCCGCGCGTCACGGACACCTGGCCGTCGTAGCGGAAGAATCGCAGGTCCTGCCGGGTCGCGGCGAGGAGGTTGAAGAAGTTGTATTCGTGCGCCTGCGTCTCCCGTTGCAGGTAGATGTCCGCCGCCGGGATCGTGGGTGACTTGAGCGCCTCGACGAGCAAGAGGCCCCGCGACCGCGCGGTGGCCGAAATCCGCCCCCGGCGGTTCGAGAGGGCCATGGCGAGTCCGCGGCCGCTCGCGCCGATCCAGGCGCCTCCCGCCGTGCGATCCTTCGGGACCACGAGGGCCGGATTGCCGTCGACGAAGGCCGGTGGATCCGCGGCCCGCATCGCGGACTCGTCGCGGTTCATGCCCAGGACGATGTCGTAGTGGTCCACCGCGCGCCAGAGGAGGATCAGGCTGCACATGGGTATGCCTCACGAGGATTGCTCGAGGTCGTACGCGCGCATCTGGGCGACTCGCGCGACGTCGGGCCGCCCTGCCTTCGACGCGGATTCCATGGCCCGTCGGTACGCCTGGATCGTGGCGGCCTTGAGGCCCGGGTCGTTCGCGTCCGCGGCCTGCTCGCTCATCGCTTCGGCCGTGTCGAAGAAGTACTTCGAGGCGGTGAGGTGATCGCCGAGCGCCTGGAAGAACGCGCCCGCGAAGAGCCCTTCATGGGTCAGCCCCTCGGCTCCTCCCGAGAAGTTCTCCTTGAGGACCGCCGCGTACTCCTTGGCGGTCTCCTGGAGCGAGGCGTCTCCCTGGAGATCCTGGACCGCGTTGCGGTACTCGACCAGGGAGAGGTACGTGCGCTCATCGCGGGCCATTTCCGTATCCTTCAGGGCCAGATATCCTGCGCCCGCTTTCCGTCGCCACACGCCCGCGTCATGGAGGCGACCGAGCTTCTCGTTGCACCGGGCCAGGGCCTGGAAGACGCCGATGCGGTCCAGGTTCGAGCCCGATTCGGTGAGCCGTGCGTAGGGTTCCAAGGCTTTCGCGAAATCGCCCCGCGCCTCGGCGTCGATGGCGTCGACGAGGTCGGACATGGGCGGAGCAGAACCCCGCTTGCCTTATGAAAATGTGGTCACGGAGGCGCTTCACATCCCGTCCGCGTCCCAGACCCGCTCCTTGTCCAGCGCCCAGGTGGGATACTCCTCTCCGGCGAGGAAGTGCCGGCCGTACAGTTCGGCGAGGCGCTCGTACCGCGGGCCGCCCGTCTTGCTTAGGTCAAGCAAGAGGACGACGGTGGTCGCGTCCGCGATCCGGGTCATCGCATGCTTCGCCCGCCAGATCACCTCCGCGGGCGAGCCCACTCGCAGGGACTCCAAGGCTGCCTCCGCCTCCCGCCTCGCGAGCCGAGGAATCTCTCCCCCGGCCGCCTCGAGCCGCGGGATGACGTCCTCGAGGAACGGCTGGTCCGCGTGGTGCTTCTGGATGCTCTCGAGGAAGTCCAGGGCCTGGATGTTGCTGGGCCCCTCCCAGATCGGCGTGATGAGCGCCTCGCGGTGCCAGCGCGCGACCGCGTACTCCTCGAGGAATCCGAGGCCGCCAAAGAGCTCCATGGCCAACGCCGTCATCGCCGCCGCGTGCTCCGCGGTTCGGTTCTTGGCCAGGTGGATGAGGAACCGCGCGTAGTGGTACGCGAGCGAGTACGGCCGCCGTTCGTTCCACACCCGGTCGAACTGGTCCACGGCCCGGAAGGCCAGGGCAAGCCCGCCCGCGGCCCGCACGGCCAGGTCCGTGAGGTCGCGGCGGATCAACGGGTGTTCCCGCAGCTTCCGTCCGAACGCCTCGCGACGGCGCACGCGCTCGAGGACCTCGAGCTGGGCCTTCTTCGCGGTCGCCATGGCGCCGATCGCGTTCGCGAGGCGCGAGACGTTCAGGATCTCCAGGGTCATGTACACGCCATCCTCCGGCGTCCCCAGTAGATGGGCCTCGCTCCCGTTCAGGTCGACCTCGCCCGTGGGGACCGCCCGGGTCGCGCTCTTGTCCTTGAGGCGCCTCACCGTGAAGTTCAGCTCGCCGGACGCGCGGAGGCGGGGGAGGAGGAACAAGGCGAGCCCCTTCGCTCCGACCTTCGCGCCCGGGGGTCGCGCGGTGACGAGCGCGTAGTCGGCCAGGCCGGCGCCGCTCGCGAAGTACTTCTCGCCCGTGAGCCGCCAGACGTCTCCGTCCCTGCGGGCGACCGTGATGTTGGCCCCGAGGTCGCTGCCGCCCTGGATCTCCGTCATCCAGGTGGCGCCGAAGGCGTCCCCGGCAAGCATCGCCTCCTTCCACGCGGCGAACGCGGGTGCGTACTTGTGGATGCCGTACACGGTTTGGTTCGTGATCGTGAGGACGCAGTACAGTCCCGGATCCCCCAACAGGTACCCGAGAGCGAAGTGATGGTGCCAGCTGCCGCCCTCGTAGGGAGGACGGTTGATGTGGGCCGCGGCCTTGAGCACGACCCGCTCCGCAGGGCTCAGCCTCGCCCGGTCGACGCGGCGGCCGTCGAGGTCGTGCGTGACAAGGACCGGGGCGGCGTCCTGGTCGACGTGGTACACGGTCTCGTACACGTCCTCGCCGGCGAACTGCCCGAAGCGGTGGAGCTCGTCGCGGTGCCGTGGGAAGTCCCGCCAGAAGGCCGTCAGGATGGCCGCCAGGTCCTCGTCGCGGTCGAAGTGGTTCGTGCCGTAGGCGTATGAGATCTGCCGCATGGCGTCCCGGTCCCCCACCATGCCGACGGCATGGGGGGCCGGCGCTCATATGCGTTGTGGGGCCCGCGCCCGCCTCAGGTCTCAGCGTACTTCCCGTGGCCTTCCCAGACGCGCACGTGCACGGGGAGCTTGAGCGCGTCCTGGAGCCGCTTCGCGAGGAGCTCCGCGATGTTCTCCACGGTGGGATACTGGATGAAATCGTTCCAGTCCTTGTGGTCGTACTCCGCGAGCACGCCGCGGGTGACCTTCTTGAGCTCGGCGAAGTCCAGGAGCATGCCGCCCTTGTGCTCCCCCTCGATGAACACGTCGACCTGGTACGTGTGCCCATGGAAGGAGCCGCACCGCTCGTGCCCAGGGAGGTGGTGCGCGCAGTCGATGTACTCCGTGATGCCGAGCTTCATGGGCGTGCGCAAGGGGTCGCCCGCCATAAAGGTTGGCGGCCGCGTCCCTCCTGGGTCCGCCCCCGTGAGGTCGTGGCCCGCGGCCGGGCTACACGGGCGTCACGGTCAGGAAGCGCAGAGCCGCCGTTCCCCGTTGGAGGAACTGGTGCTCCTCGTCGCCTTGGACGAGGAGGACCACGCCGGGCCGCAGCTCGATCCGCCGGCCGTCCACGATCGCGACGCCGCGGCCCGAGGTCACGACGAGCTCATGCTCCCACTTGTGGGCGTGGGCGACCGAGTACCCGCCTTTCCCAAAGATGAGCTCGTGCACGGAGGTGTGCCGGGCGCCATCCTCGCGACCGACGAGTTGGCGCATGCGGACGTTGTGGCTGCCCTTTTCCAAGAAGCGAACCGGAGCGACCGACCGAACGGTGGTCGTGTACATTCCACACCGCGGGAGGCGGGGGAGCGTATCAAGTTTTCGCGACGGGCCTCACGCCCGATTCCGGCTCACGTCCCGTAGGGGACGGGATCCGGGACGCCGATTCGGGCGAACGCCTCGCGGCGTTCCTTGCACGACACGCACGAACCGCAGTGCACGTCTCGGTCCCAGTAGCATGACCACGTGAGGTCGAAGGGCACGCCGAGATCGCTTCCCAGGCGCAGGACGTCCTCCTTGGACGTGCCGCTCAGGGGGACGATCACCTGCACGGGGGATCGGTCGTAGGACCACAGGCTCAGGTGGAGCACGCTGTTCAGGAAGTTGAAGAACTTCGGGCTCGCGTCGGGGAACGACTCCGGGTCGATCCCATTGTGGCCCCCGACCAGATACCGCGCACCGTCCAGTTCCGCGTAGTACGCCGCGAGGCCGTAGAAGATCAGGTTCCGCGCGGGGATGTAGCCCTCCGGGGAATCCCGGAGCACGGGGTTCGCGAGGCCGGACTCCCTCAGGTCATCCACCTCTTTGAGGAAGGGCAGGTCGACGTACCGGATGGGTCGGACGGCCGCGCGCTTCACAAGGGCTTCGATGGCCACATGCTCGCGCCGGGGCCGGCCGAAGTAGTCGAAGGTCAGGGGATGCACGTCCCAGCCCTGCTTGCGGGCCCACCACAGGGTGACGGCGGAATCCACGCCGCCGGACAACAGGACAATCGCGCGGTCCATCCGGGGTCGGGAAGGCCACGGAGCCGGGCTATAAGGAGTTACGCCCTGGGCCTCGCCACGGGTATGATCGGCGTCTCGTCCGGGCCATCCCCCGGTGGAAAACGACTTGACCGCCACTCGGAGCCCGAGCGGACGTCTTGGCGTACAAAGGGTCCGTTGCGCCTGCATGTCGGGCACCCTCCAATTCCGGAACTCGCCTCGTAGCCTCGCGAGCCGTTCTCGCGCGAGCTTCTCACCCTTCACCGCGGAGGGGATCCGCGGGCCGAGGGCCGTCGACTCGGCGGGAGGGGCGAGACTTCACTCAGGCAGTGGGCCCGGCCTGCTCCGCTATTGCACGAGCCTCAGCGGGGCGCTGTCCCGCGGGCACACATGGTACTCGGATGGGTAGTGATTGCCGCAGACCGGACAGAACTTCAGGCCGGATGGCTGGGGAGGCACCTGGACGATGGCGGGCTGGACAGGCTGGGGCGGCGGACCGTACGTCGCGGGCGGTGGGGAGTAGACGGATTGGGGCGGAAACACGGAATGGGGCGGTACCATGCGCATGAGGGCCCGGAGGCGTGGGCTCTCGGTGCCGACAAGGACAATCCCGATGATCGCGAGTAGCAATCCGACGACGGCGATTAGAGTACCGAGCCCCTGATATCCGTAGTTGATGCAGACGCCGAACGAGCCTGCGGTGCAAGTCCAGCCTAGGTCGAGCCCGACCAACGAGAGGATGACACCAAGGACGAGTGCGACAACTCCCATCCCCTTTGTCATTCCCTGGCTACTCATGCGAAGCCACACCGGCCCCTCGGGATTCAACGGTTTCGGTCTGGTTCGCAGCGGAGCACGGCTTTGAAACCCCTGGCTCATGAACTAGGGAAGATGAACCAGGCATTCTGAGGTGAGGTGCGGCCCTAAGCTGCCCGGTGATGGCTCAGTCATGACCGCCCGCATCTCTGTCCGTGTGTCCCAGGAGGATGACGCACCGGCCATCCGGAACCAGCGCGACAACGCGATCGGACACGCAGCGAAGCTCGGCGAAGAAGCGGCGGGACTCATCCCCGGGAAGGGTGACGGCTCAGTCCGCAGGAGGCGGCGGGAGGAAGAAGGGTTGCCAGAGGACCGCGATCTCGTCCTCGATCCCCTCGAGCGGCTCCCCGCCCCATTCGTCGAGCTTGTCCGCGTAGCGGTCGATGAGGCAGGCCAGAAGATGGCGCAGCCGCGGCACGATGTCCTCCGTGGCGCCACGGGTCACGAGGACCGCGACGACGATCCCGCGTTCGTTACAAAGGATGAAGCGGTGGTCTCCGAGCGTGACTTCCTGGACGTCGTTGCCGTCCCGTTCCGAGAACGTCTCCCGGACAAAGTTGGAGAGGACGCTGATCATGCCCCCGACGACGTCCCGGTCCTTCTCCGACATGAGGGTGCGGGACATATGCTTGATCAGGAGTCCGTTGGAGCCGATGACGAAGACCTCCTCGATCGCGGGCTCGAGGTGGGCGGGCGTGGGCGGCTCGGGCGGCGGCGGGTCCGCGCCACGGGCCAGGACCGCTTGCCTGGCCGCGGGCTTCCGCGACGGCCGGAGGGACCACACCTCTGACGCGCCGAAGGCGAGGAGGATGCACAGGCCCAGGAGGAGGTACCAGGTGACGTTCGGTCCCCAAGTGAGCAGGCTGGGTCCGTACAGGATCTGGCCTTCGAAGCTCGGCAGGGAGTTCCCGTTCAGCTGGGGCAGATCCTCCGCGGCGGAGGTGATCTGCAGGACCAGGTAAAGGGGGACAACGAGCGCGAGCAGGCACCCCGCCACCATCGCGCTCCCTGCGAACATCCCGCGGAGTCTACGTCGCAGGGTCGCGGCGCTCAGGGCCAACGCGGCCACAATGCACGCGACCGCGCCTTCGAACCCGAGTTGCATGGCCGAGAACAGGGCGGCCATGCGGCTTTGGTTCGGCAGGTTCAGGTATGTGAAGTTCTGGACCGTCGCATTGCCGAAGGTCTTGTTCTCGATCGTGTGCGTGGCCCCAAAGAGGCCGTAGGACCAGATGTCCACCTGGCTGCTATCCGAGAGCCGCCACTCCCACGCCGGTTGGCCGACCGCGACCACGACGACCGCGAGCGCGATGGCTCCGACGACGATGCCGGACCACGCAGACATAGTTCGGAAGGGACGTCTCCCGTCCGGCTTAAGAGGCCTTTTGCGTCATTATCGCGTGGAAAACCTATCCGTGGTCTCGGGCGTGAGAATCACTTGTCGCTCCAGCGCGGCGCGCGCTTCTCGAGGAAGGCGCGGACCCCTTCCTCCTTGTCCGCTGACGCGAAGACGAGGCCGAAGAGGGTCTGCTCGTACCGGAGTCCTTGGTCCAAGGGCAGGCGGGCCGAGGCCTTGACCGCGGCCTTCGCGAGGCGCACGGCGACCGCGCTCTTCGACGCGATGCGTGAGGCGATCTCGTCCACGCGCCGGTCCAGCGCGGGATGGGCCACCACCTCGTCGACGAGGCCGATCCGCAGCGCCTCGGCCGCGTCGATGCGATCGCCGGTCAAGGTGAGCTTGAGCGCGGTACCCAGCCCGACGAGGCGGGGCAGGCGCTGGCTCCCGCCGCCTCCCGGGATGATCCCGATGTTCACTTCGGATTGGCCGAACACGGACCGCTCCGAGGCAATCCGGATGTCGCATGCCAGGGCGAGTTCCAACCCCCCGCCAAAGCAGAAGCCGTCGATCCGGGCGATCAGCGGCTTGGCCACCCGGTCCACGGCATCGTACACGGTGCCCTCCTGGTACATCCGCTGCTGCTCCGTGAGCGTCCGTCCCTGGAACTCGGCGATGTCGGCACCGGCGACGAAGGCCTTGTCCCCGGCGCCTGTGACCACGATGACCCGCACCGAGGCGTCCGCCTCGAGCTCCCGCAGCGCCGCGACGACCGCGTCCTTCATCTCGAGGGACATCGCGTTGTGCTTCTCGGGCCGGTTCAGGGTCGCGACCGCAATGGGTCCGCGGCGTTCGACCCGGACGAGGGAAGAGGCCATGGAAACGCACGGGGAGAGTCGCGGCAGCGTTTAGGCCTTCCGAACGAAATCAACCTTGTTTAAGGTTGATTCTGGCCTCGCGACGCGGGGAGCTCCTGGGGGTCTCCACGCTCACATGAGCTTGTCCATCGTGAAGACCGTGGTCTGAAACCCGAGCTTCTTCCAGAACTCGAACCCGAGCGTGTTCCGGGCGTCCGTCTGGAGCCGCACGCGAACCACGCGCTTCTCCTCGAACCACCGCAGGGCCTCGGCCACGAGGGCCTTCCCCACGCCCTTCCCCCGCTGCGGCTCTTGGACGTAGACGTCGGAGATGTGGCCGTAGTCGCGCTCCATGAAGATCCCGGGCTGACGCTCGATGCCGGCGACCAGGAATCCGACGGCCTGATCGCCGGCCTCGGCGACGAGGCAGAGTCGGTCCGATTTCCCCAAGTGGCCCCGGAGGTATTTCTTCCAGCCCGCCTCGGCGCCCGGCGCGAGGCGGAAGTCCTGGCCTCCCAGGGCCTCGTGGAAGCCCACGAGCTCGCGCCAGAGGCGGGTGAGCACGGGCAGGTCGCGCACCTTGGCCTGGCGAACGCGCACGTCGAGGGCCATGAAGCCGCCCATGCCGCGCTGCGGCCTAAAGGCTCGCTCTATTCCCTTCGGCGGTCACTTGCCCTGGAACCGCGGCTTCCGCTTCTCGAGGAAGGCCTTGAAACCCTCCTTCGCGTCCGCCATGGAGAACAGGCGGTTCTGGAGCTCGCGTTCGAGGGCGAGCCCCTCGTGGAGCGGGACCTCGACGCCTTCGACGACGGAGCGCTTGATCAGACCGACCGCGCGCGCGGCGTGGTTCGGGTAGGCAAGGCTCTCGGCAAACGCGATGGTCTCCTCCATGAACTTCTCCCGCGGGAACACCCGGTTCAGGATGCCCCACTCCAGGGCCTCCTTGGGCGTGAGCGTGCGGCCCGTGGTCATCAGGTCGATCGCGCGGCTCTTCCCGATGAGCCGCGGCAGGCGCTGCGTGCCGCCGGTGCCCGGGAGCACCCCGAGGGTGACCTCGGGCAGGCCGATCTTCCACGGACCGTCCGAGGCGAAGCGGAGGTCCGCGGCGAGGGCGATCTCGAGTCCGCCGCCCACGCAGTGCCCGTCGATCGCCGCGATGAACAGCTTCGGCGTGGTCTCCATCTTGTTCAGGACCTCTTGGCAGTTCAGGCAGAACATCGCCTTGTACTCCGGCGTGGACGTCGCGAGGAGGTTGATGTCCGCACCGGAGGACCAGATCCCGTCGAGCTTCGAGGCGAAGACGCAGATGTCGATCGAGTCGTCGAAGCGCACCTCGTCGATCACGTTGCTGATGTCCCTCATGAGGTCCGTGTCGTACGTGTTCATCTTCGGCTTGTTGAACCAGGCCACGGCCACGCGGTCCTTCCTCTCCAAGGACATGTACGTGAGGTCCATCGGATGCCCCTCGGCGCGTCCTAAGAAGGCGGCTCGTTATAAAGCATGGCGATTCGACGCCGCTGCGGGCCTAGCGAACCTTCTCGGGCTCGCCCCACTTGTCGTTGAAGAGGAATTCGTCCTTCACGAACTCCCAGTGGCGGCTCGTCATGTACCGTTCGGGGAGGACGGTCTTCAGGTAGTCCGCGTACGCCTGCCGCTCCACGGGCTTGCCGTCGTGCGTGAGCAGGTTCCCATGGACGTCGTACGGCAGGTAGACGTAGCCCACGCCCGCGGAGTCGCTGCCCGCGTTCCGGAAGTCCCCGTACTCCTGGAGGCCGCGAATCCGGAAGAACCGCCGGTCGGGCAGGAACACGAGGTCGGCCTTCGTCAGGCCGTGGACCTCCTCGCCGTTCTCGAGCCGCGCGAGAATGCGCTCCGCCTCGTCCTTCGTGCAGCGCGCCTTGGACGCGATCATCGCGAGGTTCACGTCCTTCACCTTGCCGCGGACCTCCTCGATGTAGATCGCCTGGGCCTCGCCGTTCGTCAGGGTCTTGAAGACGCCCTTCACAAGGCCGCCCCCGAGCTCGGAGCCGAACATCTCGAGGCCCCGGGGATACCACATGTTGATCGTCCGCTGCAGGTCGTCCACGCCGAAGTTGCCGCCGTCGTGGATCGCGGCCGCGGCGATCGCCTTCATGAGCGTCTCCCCCGCCGCGAGGTGGTAGGACTCCTCCTTCCACCGCATCCAGGGCATGGACACGGCCATGGGCCCGTAGTGGAAGTGGTGCTGCATCTCGAGCTGGAACTTCCCCACGCGGTCGATTAGGCTCAGGAACGTCGCGGAGTCCATGATGCTCTTGAACTCGATATTGAACGCGTCGAGGACGTGCTCCCCAGGCTTCATCGCGAAGAGCTCCTCCATGGTCTCCGTGGCCCAGTGGTGCCCCCACCGGGTCCGGTCGAAGCTCGCATCCAGGGTGAGGACGCCCGCCATCTGCATGTGGTGCCGCAGCTCCTCCACGCAGACGCGCTTCTTGGAGAACGAGATCGCGTCGAGCCGGTGGCCCGTCGGGTCCGTGCGGTGCATGCCCTCGACGACCTCCCGGTCGAGGCCGTTCAGGGACCCGGAGTCGAGCTGCTCGTACACCATCCGGTGCTGCTGGATGGACCCGAGCTCCGTGGACGCCTGGGCGCGGATGATCTTCAAAGCGGTCATGTACTGGTTGTCCGGCATGTCGTCGGCCTTCCAGACGCGCGTGGTGAGGTCCGCGGTGGCTGACGTCGCGCCGACGACCTTGCGCGCGAAGTCCGCGAAGCCGTCCGGCTTCGCGAGCACACACGTCAGGAGCGGGAGGGGCGTCCCGGGATAGTATCGATTCCAGTTCGCCGCGTCCAGGACGACGGGCATCTCGGGGAAGTACGTCTCCTGCCAGAGGCGGCCCTCGTCCTGCCACTTCGTCGGGAGCGGTTCCGTCCGGAACTGATCGAGGAGGGCCATCCATGTCAACCAAGGGGCCCTCCCTGATGAAACTTACCCGCCGGATTTCTATAAATTTCGGCGGACCTAAATCGAGCGAGCCATGCGTCCGCGGGGTTCGACGACCGCTATGTAGTCGCCGGGCGCGTAGCCGCCGCCCCAGATCACGCGCGTGAGTTCCCATCCGCTCTGGTGTGCGATCCGCGCGAGGTCCTCCGGCGACAGGAGGAGCAGGTCGAACCAGTCCCCGATGCGGCCCTTGTAGCGGACGCGGAGGGTGAGCTGCCCCGCGGGACGGCCCCGCGCGATGTTCCGCTTCACGTAGGGCAGATGGTCCACGGACCACGTGCCCGGGATCCGGCCGTGGCCCACGAGGCGCCCCTTCCGCCGCATGACGGGCTTCAGGCCGCGGAGGAACGCGCGCATGTGCGGCACGTCTCCGGGCAGGCCGAGGTTGTTGCCCAGGAGCAGCACGGTGTCGAACGTGCCCAGCCCCCGGGGGATCCGGTGCACGTTCCCGAGGTAGACCTCCTGAACGCCCCGGATCCGGGCGAGGGCGACCTGGGTCGGCGAGGCGTCGAGGCCGACGACCGGGTGGCGCTTGGTCTGGAGGTAGAGCGCATGGCGCCCGGGGCCGCAGCCCAGATCGAGCACGCGTCCTCGGACCTCCTTCATGGCCTCTCGCTCCATCCGAGGCCACGCGTTGAACGTGCTGAAGTACGCGTGGATCGCGGACAAGCTGCGGTACCCGTCGTCCCGCTCGAACTCCACGCGGACGTGCTTCCCCATCCAGAAGTCGAGCATCGCCTGGGCGTACAGTTCGAACGACGATCCGGGCGGTGCCCGGCTCCTGGGGCGGGCCATGGGGTCCGCTCGGGCATGGGCCGGGGGCCTACATGACCTTTCTGCCGCGGAACTCGGGTTGCAGCTACAAGATAACCAACCCGGCAAACGTTTATCTCCGCGCGGGGCGTGCCCTCACGGGGGAGCCGCCATGGCGCGGACGCGCAGAGAATCCAAGTTCGAGGTGTTCGGCGAAGAGATGCTCGAGAAGGTCGTCGCGAAGAGCGGCAGCTCGGGCCGCGTGTACCTCCCGCCCGACTGGATCGGGAAGCGGGTCAAGGTCATCCGCGTGGACTGAGGCACCTCGCATGGCGGCGCGGAGACGGTGGGGACCCGAGGGGATCGCCGCGTGCGCGCGGTGCGGCAGCCGCCGGGTGCACCCCAAGCTCCTCGTGATGGGTCCGATCCCCGGGATCGACAGCGACGCGTACTCGTACATCTGCGAGGACTGCAAGTACGAGGCCATGCCCGTGATCTTCGACACGGAAGCCCAGCGGGCCCAGTTCCAGAAGGAGATCCGGGAACGGGGCCACGCCGCTGCGGACAAGCCCCTGAAGACCGCGCCGAGCGTCCCCATCCTCCCCATCTACACGGAACCCCTTGTGGACGTGCCCCTCCTGGACCAGCTCCCGGTCCGCTCCGCCGCGGTCGTCGGCGTACGTTGGGACGGGCAGCGGCTCGTGCCCAACGGCTACCGCGTGTCCTTCCCGGAGTACTGGAATGTGATCGGCGGCTCGCGGTACAACGCCTCCCTCGTGTTCATGCTCGACCTCACGGGGATCGAGCGGTCCAACCCGAACTTCGACGTGATGCGGCACCTGGTCAAGCGGTGCGACGTGTGGCTGGACCTCGGCGTCCGCGACTCGGACGACATCATGGACGGCTACATGCTCGATGTGGAGCGCGTGGTCGTGAGCACCAAGACGCTGCCCTCCCTGGACGCGTTCACGGAGGCGTACGCGCTCTCGCCCGCGGTCCTGCCCTGCCTGGACTGGGACGGGAAGGTCCTGTGGGCGGACCCGCGGGAAGTGCGCACGGACGTGCGGGAGGTCCTGCGCGCGCTCCGGGCCGTCGGCTATTCCGCCGTGTGCGTGATGGACCTGCGGCGGCTCGGCACGGAGGCAGGCCCGGACGCCGACCTCTTGCGCGCCCTCGAAGGCTCCGACCTCGCCGTGCACGTGGGCGGAGGCGTCCAGGAAACCGACGTCCCCGCGCTCCAGGAGAAGGGCTTCGCGGGCGGCCTCGTGGATCCGTTCACGCCCGTAATTCGGAACCTGCTCCTGCCGCCCAAGGACGAGGGCCCTGCGCCCGCATCCACACCGGAGGCGGTCGCGCGGCCCGCTCCCTCGCCGCGCGCCGTGCCGGACGCGGGCTGACTCCATGTGCGCGCTGGAGGTCGAGGAGGCCTTCGCGACCGCGCCCGACGGCGCGCGCATCCTGTACCGCGTGAGCGGCAAGGGACCGTTCGCTCTCGTCATGCCCGTGCCGTGGGGACTCGACTCCTACGTGCAGACGCGGGGCTTCTCCTCCCTGGGGTTCTACATGGCCCTGGTCACGTTCGACCCGCGCGGTGTGGGCGGCTCCGATCCCGTGCGGTCTGAGGACGAGTTTTCCCGAGACGCCACGGTGCGGGATGCCGCGGCGGTGGCCGATGCGGTCGGCCTGCCGCGGAGCGTGGTCCTCGGGCACTCCGGCGGCGGGGCCGTCGCGCTCACGTACGCCCTGCGGTACCCCGATCGTGTGTCCCATCTCGTCCTGCTGTCCACGGCTGCCTGGTGGTCCGACCCGAGTCCGCTCCGCACGGATCGAGGCTTTCCCGCCACGGAGGAGGCGATGCGGGAGCGGATGCGGGACGAGGTCGCACGCTCCGTACGCCGTCCCGAGATCTTCGCCCACGCGATGGACGAGTTGCTCCCGCGGATGCGGTTCTCACCGGAGCGGCTGAAGTGGGTGGTTACTGTGGGCGCGAACACCTACGACGTCCGCCAGCGGCTCGAGGAAATCCGGGTGCCGACGCTCATCGTCCATGGGCGGGACGACGTGCGCGTGCCCCTGGAGCGCGCGGAGGAAGTCCACCGCGGGATCGCAGGGTCGCGCTTGGTGGTCCTCGACGACTGTGGCCACTGGCCCCATGTGGAGAAGCGGTCCGAGTTCGTGAGTGCGGTGAAGGAGTTCCTCGGGCTCGAGGATCGTCCCCAGAAGTACTTCTGAGCCGATACCGGGAGCTCAGACGCGTTCAACCTCGATGCCCACCTGTCGCAGGACGTCGAGGCCCTCATCCGAACGGTACGTGGCTCGGTAGTACACCTTGGAGACTCCTGAGTTCACGATCGCCTTGGCGCACGTGATGCAGGGCTGCGCCGTGACAAAGACGACCTTATGGGGGTCGTTGACACGAACCTTGATGAGGGCATTCACCTCGCTATGAACGCAGCCGCACCCGCCCGCCTGGTCCACCCGGCAGTCCTCGTGGGAGAGACCCCTCGCCGTCCCGTTGTACCCAAACCCGTAGATTTGGGTCATGTCCTGCGAGGTGATCACGCATCCAACCTGGAATCGCTTGCATGTGGCGCGGCGCGTCAGAGCCATCGCGAAGTCCATGATCAGGCTCTCGAGACTCGGTCTCTCGATCTTGCCCATCTCCGCTCCCCTTTGAACTCCCGCGGACAAGCCCGTCGGGCGTCATAAGGCTTCGGGGGTCACGCCCTTTCTCCCGACTCCCGCGAACCTATTTCTAGCCCGGCAGGCTCGTACCGTCCGATGGGCCGAGACGAGGACCCCGGCGACGCCACGCGCGTCACCTGGGAGCAGGTCCATGCGTTTCGCATGGCTCGCCACCACCTCGACCACTCCGTACCGAAGACCCAGCTCGCCCGAGCTGTGGGCGACGCCTGCGGCATCCAGGCCTAGGTCATGGCGGCCGCCCAGCTCGCCCTCCGGGTCCGCGTGCGGAACCTCACACTGGACGACATCGAGCGCGCCCTGTGGGAAGAGCGCACCCTGGCCCGGGTCTGGTGCATGCGGGGGACCGTCCACTTGGTCCCCTCGGACGAGCTCGCGGTCTTCGCCCGGGGATCGAGTACCCGTCAGCTGGCCCGCGTCGCGGCCTGGATGGCCCGGTCGGGCGCTCCGCCGGGGTCGGACGTGCGGCTCATGGAGGCGGCGTGCGCCTCGATGGACCGACCGCGGACCCGGAACGAGATCGCGGCCCACGTCCGCGACGCGCTCGGGGTCCCCATCGAGAAGAAAGGGTCCCGCGGCTGGGGCAGCCCCTCGGACGCCTCGGGCTTCCGCGTCGGGCGCCTCGTGTTCACCGTCCCCGATCTCGCGTTCATGGCTTCCTATCGCGTCCTCGCGTGCTTCGGGCCGGACAACGGGCAGGGCAGCACCTTCGTCCGGCCGGACGCCTGGCTGCCGTCGTTCCGCGACATGCCCGCGGAGGACGCCGAGGATGCGTTCCTCCGCCGGTACCTGGGGGGCTTCGGTCCCGCGACCGTCCACGATTTCGCCATGTGGAGCATCCTGACCGTAGGGCGCGCCCGGCAGATCTGGTCGCGTCTTGCGAACGAGCTGGAGCCCGTGGCGGTCGGCGGGCAGGCCATGTGGATCCTCCGCCGCGATCTGCCGGCCCTGAAACGCGCCCGGCTGGGTCGGCCCACGGTGCGTCTCCTCCCGTACTTCGACTCGTTCCTCATGGGCCACAAGGGCAGAGACCATCTCGTCGACGCAGCCCACTACAAACGCATCTACCGCGCCGCGGGCTGGGTGTACCCGGCGGTCCTGGTGGACGGCCGGATCGCGGGCGAGTGGTCCTACGAGCGCCAAGGGAAGCGGCTCCGTGTCCGGGTTACGCCCTACGTGCCGCTCGAAGCCGCGGTGCGTGATCGCGCGCAGCGCGAGGCGGAGGACGTGGCGCGCTTCCTCGAGGCCCCGGAGGCCCGCGTGGCGTTCGCGAAGGTTCGCTGAGCCGCGTACCTAGGCAGCCTTGGCGCCCGCCTTCGCGGCCTCGCGCTCCTTGAGCTCCCGGCGCAGGACCTTGCCGACCATGGTCTTCGGGAGCTCCTTTTCGAACGCGACCTGCTTGGGCACCTTGAACGGCGCGAGCTTGCCCTTGCAGAACGCGATGATCTCCTCCGCGGTCGCCGCCGTGCCGGGCTTGAGCACGACGAACGCCTTGACGCTCTCGCCCCGGTACGGGTCGGGAACGCCGATCGCCGCGGCCTCCTGGACGGCCGGGTGCATGTACAGGACCTCCTCGACCTCGCGTGGGTACACGTTGTACCCGGAGCAGAGGATCATGTCCTTCTTCCGGTCCACGATGTAGAAGTACCCGTCCGTGTCCATCTTCCCGATGTCCCCCGTCAGGAGCCAGCCGTCGTGGAGGACGTTCGCGGTCTCCTCGGGCTTGTGCCAGTACCCCTTCATCACCTGAGGCCCGTGGATCGCGAGCTCGCCGACCTCGCCCTGGGGCAGGTCCTTCGACGCGTCCTCCATGTCCACGATCTTGGAGTCCGTGTCCGGGAACGGAATCCCGATGCACTCCTTGATCAGCCCCTCGAGCGGATTCGAGTGGGTCACGGGCGATGCCTCCGTGAGCCCGAACCCTTCGACGAGCTTGCCCCCGGTGACGCGCTCGAACTCGTGCCGCACCTCGTTGGGCAGGGGCGCGGACCC
Source organism: Thermoplasmata archaeon (assembly GCA_035632695.1). NCBI lineage: Archaea > Methanobacteriati > Thermoplasmatota > Thermoplasmata > Thermoplasmata archaeon. Next base: position 61,495 of record DASQGG010000019.1, on the reverse strand, counting down.
CGAGATGCACGCCCTGATCGAGTGCAGGTCGTAGTTGGAGAGCTTCGGGAAACGGAGAAGCGCGATGTACAACGTCGGGACGCCGGGGAAGATCGTGGGCCGGGTCTTGTTGATCAGCTTGAGGATGGCCTTGATCTCCCTCGGGTTCGGATGGAGGATGACCTCGGCTCCGAGGGTGACGGGGCCCGTGAGCGCGGTCGTGAGTCCGTAGACGTGGAACAGGGGGATCACCCCAAGGAACCGCTCCTGGGTGGGTCCCCGGGTGGGGAGCCACGAGGACGTCTGGAGCGCGTTGGCCACGAGGTTGCGGTGGGTGAGCATGGCCCCTTTGGGGGTGCCCGTCGTGCCCCCCGTGTACTGGAGCACGGCCACGTCCTCGCGCGGGTTCACGGGCGGCTCCGTGCCGGGCTGGCCCGGGGTCGCGAGGAGTTCCCGGAACCGGTGGACCCAGGGCTCCGCCGGGATGCGGAGCGGCCAGTGTCCCTGCTTCTTCAGGTCGCCTCGCTTGCGAATCGGGTAGAGCTGCCGCAGCGGCGTCGGAAGGAACTCCGCGACGTCGCAGACGATGACGCGCTTCACGGGCGTGTTGGGTTTCGCACGGATCAGGTTGGGCCAGAAGAGGTCCATCGCGACGACCGTCTCGACGCCCGCGTCGTTGTAGAGGGCCTCCAGCTCCCGCGGCGTGTACAGGGGGTTCGTCTGCACGACAATGGCGCCGGCTCGGAGGATTCCGAACAGCGCGACGAAGAAGTGGGGCGTGTTCGGCAGGAGCAGGGAGACGCGGTCCCCCGGTTTTACGCCGAGGATGCGCAGGCCCGCGGCGAACCGATCCGCGTCGTCGTCCAGCTGTCGGTACGACAGGGCCTTCCCGTAAAAGCGCACCGCAGGCCAGTCGGGATGCGCCCTCGCGGTGCGGCGAAGCAGCTCGTGGACCGCGATGTCCGGGTACTCGATCGTCTTCGGCACGCCCTCGGGCCAGTGCTTGTGCCAGGGCTTCGGCAGCATGGCCTCTGCCTGCATGTCCTCCCCTTCTTCCACCTGGGGAACCGCGGCTTGGGGAATTAAACGTAATCCTCGTTCGTTGGGACGAACCCGGTGCCGCGAGACGCGAAACGGTTATCCGTCGCCCGGCCCTCGGCGAAACGAGGAGTGCCATGCCGGAAGCGCCGCGGATCGATCTCGTGCGCGAGGGCCCCATCGTGGTCCTGTTCCTCGACCACCCGCCGGAGAACCGGCTCACCCAGGCGATGATCCACGAGCTCTCGGCCCATGTGGCGGCACTCGAGAAGGACACGGCGGCTCTCGCCGTGGTGGTCGCGGGCGCGGGCGGCCGGACGTTCTGCGAGGGTCCCGACCTGGAGGAGTGGTCCGGGCTCAGCGCGAAGGACGCGCAGACCGCCCTCCAGCGGGGGTTCGAAGCCTTCTGGGCCCTCGAGCATCTCTCGAAGCCCACGATTGCCGCGGTCGAGGGCTCGTGCAAGAGCGTGGGCGCGGAGCTCGCCCTGGCGTGCGACCTCCGGTTCGCCTCGGAGTCGGCGACGTTCGCCTTCCCGGAGATCGACCGAGCGTGGATGCCAAGCCACGGCGGCACGGCCCGCCTTCCGCGGATGGTGGGGCGTGCGAAGGCCCTGGAGCTCTTCCTGTCGGCGGCCAATGTGGACGCCCGCGAGGCCGCGGCCCTCGGGTTCGTGGAGCACGTCACGAAGAAAGGAGAGGCGATGACCAAGGCGATCGCCCTGGCCCGATCCTTCGCGGAAGAGCCGCGGGCGGCGGTCCATGCGATCAAACGGGCCCTCACGGAGGGCGAGGAGAAGCCCTACCGCAACCGGTTCCTCCTCGAGGCCCAGTACGCCGTGCAGCTCCTGTGGACCGACGCGTACCGCGAAGCCCAGGAGAAGGTGCGCCGAAAGGGCGCGTAGCGCGAACGTACTTGTTCCGCGGAGCATTGGCCCGGGACGCCATGCCATCCACCTCGGGCCGCAGCGAGGATGTGGACAAGCTCCTCGCGGCGATCGAGCCGCCCCAGCGCGAGGTCGCGCGGGCGCTTCGGGACCTCGTCCTTGAGACGGGACCGGATCTCCAGGAAAAGGTGATATACGGCGTGCCGTGGTATCGAGGGAAGAGCTACGTCTGCGCGATCGCCGCCCACTCGGACCACACGAACCTCGAATTCTATCGTGGCACGTCCTTGCGCGATCCGACGGCGCTCCTGGAGGGCACCGGGAAGAATCTGCGCCACGTGAAGGTCTACGCGGTGGGCGAGGTCAGGCGACCGCGGTTGAGGGCGCTGCTCCGCGAAGCGATCGCGCTGGACGCGGCGTGACCGCCGCGGTCACTGGTTGTACGCCTTCGCGATGGCCCAGACGGTGAGCGGGTACCCCTTGGGGTCCACGTTGTCGATGATCTCGTGGAACACCTCGCGGGCCCTTGCCTTCGGCAGATTCCCGAGAAAGGTGCGCTTCCTGTGGGTCTTCATCCACTCCCGGAATTCGTCCTGCTTCGTCACGTAGAGGGAGCGGACCGTCTTGTCCACGAACTGCACCCCGGACTTCGTGCCGATCTTGTCCGCGTCGTAGTCGCGCTGGAGGAACTCGAAGAAGAACCATTCGTCGTCCAGGAGCTCGCGGGAAAAGCACTGGAGCAGCGGCCCGAAGGAGTCCTTGTCCTGGAAGATCGGCGTGAGGAACTCCGCGCCTTTCTTCTCCAGGTAGTCGCGGAACTTGACGATGTCCGTGGTCCGCAGGGCAAGGTGCTGGATGTACGTCTTCGCGTCCTTCTGGGGCTTCCCGTCGAATCCGAACTTGAACGGCGCCTGGCCCTGGGACACCTCGTCGGGCGCGTCGATCCCGAAGACCATGGCGATCCGCTCGTTCGTGTACGGGTGGTGGAACGCGGAGGTCGCCATGCCCGTCTTCTCCTCGCCAACGCGGGGCGTTTCGTACACCACGCGATAGCCGTCGCTGACGAGAAAGTCGCGCAGATTCTGGAACACGGTCATGTCGCGGGTGAGCACGGTCTTGTGGTCCGGCTTCAGCCTCAAGAATTCGGGAACAGCCATCGGATCCCCGGTCGGCGCATTGCCGGACGATGTCCATAACCCTTGCGTGGCGGGATTTCGCATGACCGGAATTCGCACGGCATCCAGGGTGTCGCTTCACCGACCCGTTCTTGGTCGCGAGCAGCCTCCTACTGGATTGGAGGAAGGTCCCGCTCACGAGACCGCCGGGCTGCGCGGAGCCTTTTGACCAGCTCCCGGGCCGGGGAAGCATTCCCGGCCGCTTTCACCCGGTCGAAGAGCGGAGACGGGATTACTTGCACGGGAATCCCTTCCCTCCTTGGGATTAGGACCCTGATTCGGCCGCCTGTGCTCTGCCACTCTCCCCCGTACGCAGAACGGAGGCATTCGCCGAAGAACGCTCCCCACAGAAAACGCCGACGATCCACATCGAAGTCGCCCCCCTCCTCGGGAACCTTCGCCCGGGCTACGACTGTGGCGCCTTTGAGCAGTCCTCGCAGGGTGAGATCCAGCCGAATTCCGAAGTCTTTTCTCGCGAGTCGGACCACGGTTTCCGCTTCGGTGCGGAGCCCATGCGGTGGCATCGACCCCGGCTCTTGGCCTCGGGATTCCAGGGCTTCTCCGCGACCAAGGTATCGCGAGAACCCGACGTCGGCTCGCGAGCCACGCCCCCATAGCCGAACAAAGGCCCCGCCCTTGTAGCCAGGCATTCCCGGGAACGCATCCCGGGGTACGCCATCGAGGTCCACCAAGAGCTCCGTCGGATCGCCGGTATGTCGTTTGAGCTTCTCCTGACTCGACGGGTCCATGCGGACCACAAATGCGGCGCTCCCCTCCCACGTCTTCGACTTCGTCTCACGAACGGCGGTCCCTTCGAGGTGTTCGTCATCGAATTCACTGTCTCCTCGAAATCCGATGACGACGATCTTCTTCCCGAGCATCCTTGGTGTCGCAACAGTCGCCCGGCTCATGAGGATTTGGTTCGTTCGAGGGGAGAGTTCAAGCGCGGTTTGTCAGGAGACCGCCGCGATCGCGTTCGCCAAGACTCCGATTCCCTCGACCTCGAGTTCGACGGCGTCCCCAGGCATGAGGTACGCTGCGGCGTCCCCCTTCTCGAACTCGCAGCCGCCCGGAATCGTCCCGCTCCCCCAGACCTCGCCCGCGTGGACCGTCTGGGTCGCCGCGAGGAACGTGGCGAGTTCCTGGAACGACCACGCGGTCCGCTGGCCGGGTTCGAGGAGGGGATTGCGAGTCACCAGGTCCCGGAGCCTTCCTGCAAGCCGCTGGACGCCGTTCACCCGCACGGCCACGCGCTTGTCCTTAAGGGGACCGAACTCGTCCCGCGTGACGAGGCAGGGTCCCAGCGCGTTCGCCCAGTCCTTGCCCGCTGCGGGGCCCATGCCCACGCGCCCGGCGAGGCCCTGCAGATCGCGCATGGAGAAGTCGTTGAAGATCGTGACTCCGAACAGGTGGGGCGCCGCCGTGGTTGCGGCGACCACATAGCCGATCTCGAGCTCGTAGTCGAGCTTCTGGGAAAGAGGCCGCTTCCATACGCCCGCGCCGAAGCTCGCTGTGTGCGGGAACGGCACGACGTCTCCGGGTCCGACGAGGTTGAGGTGGTTGCCGTTGTAGTACGCGGGCACGCGATCCCATTCCTCAGGCACCTTCTCCCCGCGGGACGCCCGCGTCCGTGCGATGTGCCCGCGGAACGCGATGAAGTCCCTCAGGAGGCGGGGCCGGAGCGGGGGATGGAGGCGGACGCGGCCCGGATCGTGCGCGTACGAGGGCCGAGCGCGGACCAAGGCCTTCTGGGCACCTCGGACCGCAGTCTGCGCACGCCTCCACACGCCTCCCGAGAGCGTGCCCGCGGCGTCGACGAGGTCCAGGGCCTCCGTCGGTAACCTTCGATCGATCCCGTGCAGGTCCACGACGGCTTCCCACGCATCCCAGGGGCCCAGGGCGGCGCCCAGTCGAGGTGCCTCGCGCCCTTTCGAGAAGGTGACGAGCTTCACGGCTTCCCGCTCCGGAGCAAGGCGGTCCACGGCACGGGCGGTCCTGCGGTCCGGCACAGCGGGCATTCGGCCGCCGCGAACACGGGAACGTCGACCCGGAGCGCGCTGTAGAAGCGCCGGCCCAGGGTCCGTTCGATCTCCGCGACCTTCGGCACGCTCCCCTTGACGAACACGGCCGCGGCGGCCCGCGTGCCTCCGAGCTGCTCCACGAACTCGGGGAGTCGCTGGCCCACGCACCGCCCCGTGTGGCTCACCCCGTTGAGCACCAGCGCCCGCGCGCGTCGATCCACCCGGCCCTCCACGAGGCGTTCCCCGAAGCGGCCGCTGGGAAGGTACTCCCAGTACGCCGCGGGCCGTCCCATCGCGCGCGACACGGTCTGCACGAGGACCCGGAGCGCCGGGTTCGCGGGCGCGAACAGCACGTCGAACTCGATGCGGTTCCGGACAATCCAGGCGACGATGTCCTCCGCGATCCACTCCACGAAGCCCCGGTCCGCGGTCACGGGATCCAGGAGGAAGTAGCCGCCGAGGTGGTTGCCGTGCGGGTCCGCGGGTTCGAGGTAGTGGCCCTTGGGATGGAACGGCTTCGCCTTCTCCAGGATCGTCCGCAGGCGGTCCCGGGAGAACGTCGGCGAGGTCGCCGTCAACCGTTCGCCGAGGGAAGGCTCCATCGTGGCGCTCCGCTCACGCGCTCGGGGACTCCCACCCGGGCGCCGCAGGCTGGGCCGTCGTGCGGTTCTCCGACCAGCTCAGGACGTACTCGGGGTCGCGGAACGCCCAGCCGTCCGTGGTGATCCGCATGGTCTCGAAGTACGTGTCCAGCATGACCGCGAGCCGCGGGGACACCTTGCCCCGGTCCGCGAGCGACTTCTCCGCGGCCTTGCCCTGGGGACTGTGCGGCGTGGCGCCGGGGTGGAACGTGAAGGATCCCTCCTCGATGACGCCCTTGCGCGCCTCGTAGGCCATGTTGCAGAAGAACATGAGCTCGTCGCTGTCCACGTTGAAGTGCGCGTACGGCGCGGGCACCTCGCGCGGGTGCCACCCCTGCATCACGGGGACGAACGAGCACAGGGAGAAGCCGTTGTTCGGGACGTTCCCGGACTGGAACGTCTGGTGCATGGGCGGCGCGGTGTGGATCTCCCGCGCGATCCCGTGGTGGCTGCGGATGTCGAAGACGAACGGGTAGAGGGCGCCCTCCCAGCCCACGAGGTCGAAGGGATGGTGGCCCAGGGTGAGCCGCGTGATCTTCCCGCCGCCGAACTTCGCGTCCACGGCGAACTCGCCCTTCTCGTCCCGGAACGGCGGAAGCTCGGGGAGTTCGACCTCCGTCTCCACCACGGGGGACATCAGGGTCGCTTGGCCGGCCTTGTTGAAGTACTGCGGCGCGAACGTGATCGGATAGACGGACTCCACGATCAGGAACCACGCCTTGTCGGTGTCCAGCTCGACGCGATAGGTGGTCCCCTTCGGGAGGGACACGTACACGTCCTTGCGGAAGCGCAGATCGCCGTACTCCGTGCGGACGCGCCCCTCGCCCTCCTGGACGAAATAGACCTCGTGCCGCTCCCCGTTCCGAAAGAACGTGTCCGTGAGCATGTCCTCCTTAGGCTTCGAGATCGCGAGGGACGTCCGGGGCCCCGCGACGATTGCCTTGCGACCGCGGATGGCGTCCCGCTCGTAGGGCATCCGGCCCGTCCGGATGTGATGGGGCTGGAGCAGGTCGGCCTCGGGCGGGAAGCCGGGCGACAGGTCGAAGTCCCCACGCCGCGGCGGCCGCACCTGGTCCGTGGGGTACGCCCGCACGTGGATCTTCCGGGACCAGGGTCCGCTGAAGCCGTAGCTGCCGTGGATCTCCTCGAGGGCCAGAACGCCTGGGACCGCGTAGAACTCCGTATGCGGCGTCGGCGGGACGGTACCGCGCTTCGCAATGAGGGCCATCGCTCGCTCCCTTCCGCCGCCCAATGCTCCGGCCGGACTTAAACCCGCGCCGCAGCGGACGAGCCGCCCTGGCGTCCGGGGCCCTCATGACGGGAGGGAAGCGACGACGCCTTGGGCGAACGAGGCGTCGGTCCGCGTTCGCATGGCCGATGTTTAAGAGCCGCCTCGGCTTGGGGGAGTAGGACGGTGGACATGCCCGCCCAGACCATGGCCGAGAAGATCCTCGCCCGGGCGAGCCACGAGGCCGCGGTGACGCCGGGGCAGATCGTGGACGGCTACGTGGACCTGCTCTACATGCACGAGATGCTCGCCCTCGCCCTGAAGCCCTGGGACGAGATCGGCGTGAAAAAGGTCTGGGACCCCTCGAAGTGCGTCGTCACGATCGACCACTGGGTGCCGCCGCCGACGGCCGAGGTCGCCAAGATGCACCAGGCGATCCGGGAGTTCTGCTGGGCCCAGGGGATCGCGCGCTTCCACGACGTCGGGGACCACGGGATCATCCATCAGCTCGTCGTGGAGCGGGGGTACGTCCATCCCGGCGAGCTCGTCATCGGCTGCGATTCGCACACGAACATGGCGGGGGCCATGGGAGCCTTCGCCGCGGGGATCGGCGCGACGGAGACCGCCGCGGTCCTCGCGACGGGCAAGCTCTGGCTCAAGGTCCCCGAGACGCTCGACGTCCGCGTGGGCGGGAAGCTCGGGAACCGCACGGGCGCCAAGGATGTGATCCTGAAGGTCATCCAGACGACCGGGGACGACGGCGCCGCGTACAAGAGCGTCGAGTTCCACGGCGGCACGATCAAGGCGCTTCCCATGAACGAGCGCTTCACCTTGTCGAACATGACCACGGAGATGGGCGCGAAGGCCGGGATGGTGCCCTCGGACGCGACAACGAAGCGGTACCTGGAGGCGGCGGGGGCGAAGGGCGCCTACCGGGCGCTCGACGCGGACCCGGACGCGGCCTACCTGAAGGTGTACGACCTCGACGTGGACGGGATGGGCCCGCAGGTCGCGTGCCCGAACAACCCCGCGAACGTGAAGCCCGTCGAGGAGGTCGCGGGTGCGAAGATCGACATGGCCTTCCTGGGTTCGTGCACGAACGCACGGATCGAGGACCTGCGCGCCGCGGCGGAGATCATGCGGGGCGAGAAGGTCGCGACCCGCGTACGGATGATCGTGACGCCCGCGTCCCAAGCGATCTACCGCCAGGCGATTAAGGAACGCCTCGCGGACGTATTCCTCGACGCGGGCGCGACGTTCACGTCGTCGACGTGCGGACCCTGCTTCGGCGGCCACATGGGCGTCCTGGGGCCCAAAGAGGTCTGCATCTCGTCGACAAACCGGAACTATCCGGGGCGGATGGGCAGTCCGGAGGCCCAGGTGTACCTGGCCTCGCCCTACACGGTGGCCGCCTCGGCCGTCTACGGGCAGATCACGGATCCACGAGGGATCTAGGCATGCAGACGAAGTTCTCCGGCCGCGTGTGGAAGTTCGGGGATGACATCTCCACGGACCACATCATCGCGGGTCGGTACCTCACGTCGACGGACCCGAAGGTCCTGGCGGAACATGCCATGGAGAACGTGGACCCGCAGTTCGTGAAGAAGGTCAAGCCGGGCGACCTCGTCGTGGCCGCCACGAACTTCGGATGCGGCTCGAGCCGGGAACAGGCGCCCATCGCCCTGAAGGCCGCAGGCATCTCCTGCATCGTGGCGAACACGTTCGCGCGGATCTTCTACCGGAACTCGATCAACATCGGCTTCCCGGTCGTCGAGTGCCCGGGCCTTCATAACCGCGTGAAGGACGGGGACACGATCACCGTGGACCTCGCCTCGGGCCACGTCGTCCTGCCGGCGGGGGAGCGAATCCCGTTCCAGCCGATGCCGCCAAACATCCTGGAGATTCTGAATGCAGGCGGCCTCGTGCCCAAGCTCCGCGCCGATCTGGCCGCGAAGAGCGCGTGAGCGGGTGGCAGACCCCACGCGAGCCGTTCTACACGCCCCAGCAAGTCAACCTTAAACAAGGTTGATTTCCTCGGGACGGTCGTGGTCTCTCCCGGTCCCCGCGCGAACCCTTATCTGGGCTCTGCGCTTCCGCACGGCCACATGGCGTACCGGCTGGTCCTTCTGGCGGGAGACGGCACGGGACCCGAGGTCATGCGCGAGGGCGTGAAGGTCCTCCGGGCCGTGGAGGACGCGTACGGCGTGTCCTTCGACCTGGTCCCGTATCCCGCGGGCGGGCAGCACTATCTGGACACGGGGGAGGAGTGGCCCGACGGCGCCTTCGAATCGTGCAAGGCCGCGGATGCAATCCTGCTCGGCGCGGTCGGCCTCCCGAACGCGAACCTCCCCAACGGGGAGATCGCCGGGATCAACGTGCTGTTCGGGTTGCGCTTCGGCCTCGACCTGTACGCGAACGTGCGCCCGACGAAGCTGTACCCGAACGTGCGGCACAAGGTCCACAACGGGTTCAAGCAGGTGTGGGAGCCCGGCAAGGTGGACCTCGTGATCGTCCGGGAGAACACGGAGGGCCTGTACACGCCGACGCGCGGCTTCTTGGACCGCGGTGGCGTCAAGGAGCTCGCCATCGACAGCCGTGTGATCACCCGCAAGGGCGCGGAGCGCGTGATCCGGTTCGCCTTCGAGCTGGCCACGACGCGGACGGGGGCCCCCGCGGACGGGAAGCACCGCGTGACCTGCGTGGACAAGTCCAACGTGACCGCGGGCTGCAAGCTGTTCCGCGCGATCTACGACGAAGTGGCGGGGGGTTACCCGAAGATCGAGCGGGACTACGCGTACATCGACGCCTTCCTCCAGTGGCTCGTGCGCACCCCGGAGTCCTACGACGTGGCGGTCACGTCGAACGTGTTCGGGGACATCGCCACGGACCTGGCCGCGGTCCTCCAAGGCGGAATGGGGATGGCGGCGGGCGGGAACGTGGGCGACGCGCACGCCATGTTCGAGCCCATCCACGGGAGCGCGCCTAAGTACGCGGGCAAGGACGTCGTGAACCCGACCGCCATGATCCTCGCGACCCAGATGATGCTCGAGTGGCTCGGCCGCCGCAGGAACGACAAGGCGCTTCAGGAGTCCGCGGTGGTCGTCGAGAAGGCCGTGGAAGACGTCCTCCGGGATGGGGGACGCCTTACGTACGACCTCGGCGGGTCCGCGAAGACGAGCGAGATGGGATCCGCGATCGCTGCGGCGACGACGCGGCTGGCGAAGCGGGCCCGCTAGGCCCGCGCCTCAGTACTGCACGATGACCCGGCGACATCCCGTGCAGCGCACGGCGTCCATGTACACGTTGCCCCATCCGTCCGGCTTGACGAGGACTTCGCCGCCGCGGGCCAGGCGGCTCTTCTCGGTCATCCACTTGGCGCCCTCGACGAAGCTCTCCGCGACCAGAAACCCCTTCGTCATGGGCTTCCCGCAGGAAGGGCACGCGTCGGGGGCCATTCGCGTGGGAACACGGGGACCCCGCCATAACCCTTGTCCTCGGATAATCAATATCGAGACTCGGGCCGCCGCAACGGCACGCGGTCAGAGGGGGAACTTGTCTAGGATCTCCGGACGCCGCCGCTCGCCGCTCTTCAGGTACTCCTCCATCTGGTCCTTCAGCGCGGGCGTGAGCTCCTCGAACACGTCGGCGAAGAGGCTCTCGAGCGCGGGGGGCGGCGCCCGCTCGACCTCCTTGATCGTGGCCGTGATGAGGTCATCGAGCTCCTTCTTCAGGGACGCCTCCCGCTCCTCCGTCCACAGCCCCTTAAGCTCGAGGTACTTCCGCATGCGCTCCACGGGATCCTGGCGCTGCCACTCGGAGACCTCCTCCTTGGAGCGGTACCGCGTGGGATCGTCGCTCGAGGAGTGCGGCCCCAACCGGTACGTGACCGCCTCGATCATCGTCGGGCCACCGCCCGCGCGCGCCTTGTCCGCCGCGGCCTTCGTGGCCGCGTACACAGCGAGGAGGTCGTTCCCGTCCACGCGGACGCCCTCGAACCCGTACGCGAGGGCCTTCTGCGCGAGGGACTTCACCGCGGTCTGTCGGGCCATGGGCAAGGAGATCGCGTACTGGTTGTTCTTGCAGAAGAACACGGTGGGCGTCTTGAACACGCCCGCGAAGTTCATCCCGACGTGGAAGTCGCTCCCGCTCGTCGCCCCGTCGCCGAAGTAGACGAGGGTGACCAGCTTGTCGCCCCGGATCTGCGCGGCCCACGCCGTGCCGACCGCATGGGGGATCTGCGTGCCCACGGGGCTCGAGGCGGAGACGTAGTTGATGGACCGCCACCCGAAGTGGTTGGGCATCTGCCGACCCTTGTTCACGTCGAGGCTGTTCCCGTACTCCTGGGCAATCATGAGCTTGAGGTCGAGCCCCCGCGTCAGGGCGCACCCGGGCTCGCGGTACGCGGGGAAGACCCAGTCCTCCCGGTTCAGCGCGAGGGCGCTCCCCACTTGGCACGCCTCCTCGCCCGTGCTCGGGACGTAGAAGCCGATCCGTCCTTGCCGCTGGAGGGACAGCATGCGGCCGTCGAGCACACGGATCAGGAGGAGGTTTCGATAGCCTCGGATCAGGGTCTCCGCCGGGAGTTTCGGCTCCCGCTTCGAGTCGTACGTCCCGTCCAGGTCGACAATCCGCAGCAGCTCCTCCTGGGCCATGGCTCACGCCCCCGTGCGTCCGCGCCGCTCCCGGAGCACCCTCTCGAGGAAGAACTCGCCCGCGCGGTACGACGACCGGACGAGCGGTCCCGCCGCGACGTACGTGAACCCGAGGGCCTCCCCGGCGGCCCGGAGTTCGTCGAACGATTCCGGGGAGACGTACTCCTGCACGGGAAGATGCCACGCGCTCGGCCGCAGGTACTGGCCCAAGGTCAGGAGGTCCACGCGGTTCGCGCGGAGGTCGCGCATCGCCTCCAGGAGCTCGTCCCGGGTCTCCCCGAGCCCGAGCATGAGGGAGGACTTCGTGATCAGGCCGTCCCGCATCCCTTTCGCCCCGCGGAGGACGGACAGGCTCTGCTCGTAGTTCGCCCGTCGGTCCCGGGCCACGCCTTGCAGGCGCCGGACGGTCTCCAGGTTGTGGTCGAGGACGTCCGGACCCGCGTCGACCACGGTCCGGACGGCCTCCAGGTCCCCCTGGAAGTCCGGGATCAGCGCTTCGACCAGGATGTCCGAGTCCCGTTCCTTGATCTCCCGGATCGTCTCCGCGAACTGCGCCGCGCCGCCGTCGGGCAAGTCGTCGCGGTCCACGGACGTCAGGACCACGTAGCCGAGTCCCAGCTCCGCGATCGCCGCGGCCACCCGGCGAGGCTCCGCGAGGTCCACGAGGCCGTGGGGGTTGCCCGACGTGACCGCGCAGAAGCGGCAACCTCGGGTGCAGACGTCGCCGAGCAGCATGATCGTGGCCGTGCCCCCGCCCCAGCACTCCCCCACGTTGGGGCAGCGGGCCTCCTCGCACACGGTGTGGAGGTTCAGGTCCCGGAGGAGGTCTTTGAGGTGCGCGTAGCTCGGTCCTCCCGGTGGACGGACGCGCAACCACTCCGGCTTCCCCGCCGTCAACATCGGATGCACGCAAGCACGCGGGCCTTAATAGCTCTCGCGGTTCCGGGGGCGATCCGATCAGCCGAAGCGGAATCCGACCCCGTACGACCCGCGGGGATACGACCAGCGGATGGCGCCCCTGCCGATGTGCCGGCACACGATCACGCAGGCGCCGAGCTCGATGCAGCCCTCCGTGTTGTACACGAGCTCCCCCTTCTCCTTCCGGTACACCTGGGTCGGGCACACGTACAGGCAGGGCTTCTCGACGCACGTGCGGCACACCTGGGTGTCCACCGTGATGAAGGGCTCCTCGTCGAACTCGAACTTGTCCAGGCCCACGCGGTCGTCCGCGGTTAGGGCCTTCGACGCGTCGGGTTTCGGGGGCTCCGGCATGGGCTCCATCGTCGGAAGCGAACGAGGGTACTAAAGGGTTGGCCACGAGCACGGACGCACCGTCCTCGCACGTTATCAGTGGCCGGACTCATGGAGAAACGTACTAGTCGGGACGGCCGGGGTAGACGGTCCGCGCCCCGCGGCGCGAGGATCGTCCATGGCCCCACCCGACTCGGGAGGCGACCCGCCGGATGGCGAGAAGGAGCTCGCCACGCTGCGTCCCGAAGAGGCCCGTGCCCTCCTGGCACGAAGTCTCCGACTCGATTCCTCCGGAGGCCGGCTGGAGTGGTTCGGCGATCGACACGTGCTCATCCGGCCTGCACTCCTTGTGAACCTGCAGCGGCAGATGGAGCAGACCGTGGGCGCCTCCACGAAGGGCATCCTCTACCTCGCGGGGGAGAAGAGCGGCAAGGAAGGCGTACATGAGATCCCCGATCTGCTCCGCGGCTTCCCTCTCGAGGAGACCCCGTTCGAGACGGCGAAACGGATGGCCGACATCCTGGCGCTCGCGGGATGGGGACGGTTCGAGGTGGGCTCCCTCGATGTGGAGCGGCGGCGCGGGGTCATCACGCTCGAGAACAGCGCGAGCGCGGAGATGTACGGGCCGTCCAAGAAGCCCGTTTGCCATCTGCTCGCGGGCTGGATTGCGGGCATCGCCAGCCGCTTGTTCGGCACGGAGATCCTTTGCGAGGAGGCCGCGTGCCGCGCGCAGGGCAAGGACCGGTGCGAATTTCAGCTCCAGCCCATGCCGACCCGTTGAGGCCCACACAAAGGCTTTTACTCGCCCCGCTTTTCCGCTTCGGGTCTCGGACCATGGCGGAGCGTTTTGACGCAATCGTCGTGGGCGCGGGCCCCGCCGGCTCCGCCGCGGCGCTCACCCTGGCCCGGAAGAAGTTCTCCGTCCTGCTCGTGGAGCGCGGCCGCGCGCCGGGTTCCAAGAACATGTTCGGCGGGCGCATCTACGCCTGGCCGCTCTTCGACCTCGTCCCGGACTGGGCCAAGGACTGTCCCGTCGAGCGACTCGTGACCCAGGAGAACCTCGCCTTCCTGACGGAGGGCGCCTCCCTCGGAATCCGGTTCGACTCGCCCAAGCTCGGGGAAGGCAAGGCGGCCAGCTTCACCGCCCTGCGGCCCAGGTTCGACGCGTGGCTCGCAAAGAAGGCGGAGGAGGCCGGGGCCATGCTCGTCACGGGGATCCGCGTGGATGACCTGTGGCGGGCGGACGGCCGCGTCCGGGGCGTCTTCGTGGCGCCGAACGACCGGGTGTCCGCGGACCTCGTGGTGATCGCGGAGGGCGCGACCTCGACCCTCGTGCGCAAGGCGGGGCTCAAGGCGGACCTGGAGCCCCGCGAGGTCAGCGTGGGCGTCAAGGAGACGATCGAGCTCCCCGCGGAGACGATCCAGGAGCGCTTCGGTCTGGGGGAGAAGGAAGGGGCCGCGTTCGTGTACGCGGGCTACGCGTCCCTCGGCCTCCGGGGTGGCGGCTTCCTGTACACGAACAAGTCGTCCCTCTCCCTGGGCCTCGTCGTTTCGTCCGAGGATCTGGCCCGCAAGAAGGTCGAGGTCCAGGACGTCCAGACGAGGTTCCGGATGCATCCCTCGGTCCAGAAGCTGGTGAAGGGCGGCAAGCTCGCGGAGTACAGCGCCCATCTGGTGCCCGAACTCGGGCGCCGCATGATGCCCCAGCTCGTGGGGGACGGTGTCCTCGTCGTCGGCGATAGCGCCGGCTTCCTGATCAACAACGGCTATACGTTCCGGGGCGTGGACCTCGCGATGGCCTCGGGGATCGCGGCGGGCGAGGCCGCGGAGGCGGCGCGGGTCGCGGGCGGGATGAGCGCGGCCAACCTGGCGGCCTACGAACGGCGGCTGCGGGACCGCCGCGTCCTCACGGACCTCGAGACCTTCTCCCGCGCCCCGCTGTACCTGAAGAACGAGCGCCTGTTCGACGTGTACCCGCGTCTGCTCATCGACCTCGCGGAGCGGATGTACCGCGTGGACGGCGCGCCGCGCGAGCGCTTGCTGGAAACGGTCCTGCAGGAAGCCAACGCCTCCGGGGTGTCCAAGCTCGCTCTCCTCATGGACCTCGTCAAGGGAGCGCGATCCATGTGACGGACACCGCCGCGAAGCAGGGGCTGCGGATCGTGGTGTGCCTGAAGCAGGTGCCGAAGGCCCAGGAGCTCCAAGTCGACCCCGTCACGAAGACGCTCAAGCGGGTCGGCGTGCCGAGCGAGATCAACCCGCCCGACCAGAACGCCCTCGAGATGGCCCTCCTGCTCCGGGAGCAGCACGGCGGCGAGATCATCGTCCTCTCCATGGGGCCCACGTCGTTCGATGAGAGCCTCGAGCGGGCCATCGCGATGGGCGCGGACCGCGGGTTCCTGGTCACGGACCGCAACCTCGGCGGTTCGGACACGGTGCCGACGGCGCTCACCCTGGAGCGAGCCATCGAGAAGATCGGCGGCGTGGACCTCATCCTGTGCGGCGAGGAGACCACGGACGCGTCCACGGGCCACGTCGGCCCCGGGATCGCGGGGCACATGGACATCCCTCAGATCACGTACTGCTCCGGCGTCGAGATCGTGGACCGCCGCGTGCGCGGGGTCCGGATGATCGAAGACGGGGCCGAGACCTGGGAGGCCCCGATGCCGTGCGTCGTCACCGTGGACTTCGGATGCAACAAGCCGCGCCAGCCCACGTTGACGGGCAAGGTCCGTGTGAAGCGCGGCGGGCTCGTCCAGCACTGGAGCGCGGCGGACCTCGGACTCGAACCGTCCCAGATCGGCCTCAAAGGCTCGCCCACGATCGTCGCCAAGGTCGACACGGTCCAGCTCCCGAGCCGGCAGGGCCAGATCTTCCAGGAGGAGCCCACGATCGCGGTCTCCCTGCTCCTCGAGGCCCTGCGACGGGACCGGGTGATCCCGTGACCCACGCGCATCCCTCTCCGCCGCCCATGGCGGAGCACCGGGGCGTGTGGGTGTTCCTGGAAGCCCGCAACGGGGCCCTCCGCGACGTGAGCGTGCAGCTCATCGGCGAGGCGCGGCGCATCGCGGACAAGCGGGGCGCGGACCTCACGGGCATCCTGCCGGGCTGGAATGTCGAGCCGCTCGCGCGCCAGGCGATCGAGTGCGGGTGCGACCGTATCCTGCTCGTGGAAGACCCGCGGC
Organism: Thermoplasmata archaeon; assembly: GCA_035632695.1. Lineage (NCBI taxonomy): Archaea > Methanobacteriati > Thermoplasmatota > Thermoplasmata > Thermoplasmata archaeon. The sequence goes on along the minus strand of DASQGG010000019.1, from coordinate 45,441 downwards.
TCGAGTTCTACACCTCCCGCCCGTTCACGAGGGTCATGGCGACCCTGCGCTGGAAGTACAACCCCGAGGTCATCCTGTTCGGCGCGTCCAAGAACGGGAGGGACCTCGGCGGGCGGCTCCATGCCGCGATCGACACGGGCCTCGCGGCGGACTGCGTGCGCTTCGACGTGACCGAGGAGGGCTTCCTGGACATGATCCGCCCCGCGTTCGGCGGGAAGAGCCTGGCCCACATCCACTGCGAGGAGCACCGGCCCCAGATGGCCTCCGCCCGCTGGAACGTGTTCCCGATGCCGCCGCGGGACCGCTCCCGGACCGGGGAGGTCGTCCGGGAGACCGTGGTCTTCGAGCCCGCCGATTTCGACACAAAGATCGTGGGCTTCAAACCCACGGAGACTCACGAGACGCGCAAGATTGACGACGCGAAGATCCTCGTGTCCGGCGGCTTCGGCCTCGGCGATCCCAAGAACTTCGCCCTGCTCGAGGAGCTCGCTTCCCTCCTCGGAGGCGCCGTCGCCTCGTCGCGCAAGCCCGTCGACCTGGGCTGGGTGCCCAAGGCCCTCCAGGTCGGACAGACGGGGAAGACGGTCCGGCCGAGCCTCTATATCGCGGTGGGCATCAGCGGCGCGGTCCAGCACCTGGCCGGGATGCAGGAGGCCGCGAAGATCGTCGCGATCAACAACGATCCCAAGGCCGCGATCTTCGAGATCGCCGACTACGGGATTGTGGGCGACCTCTTCCAGCTCATCCCCGAGGCGATCCGCCAGCTCAAGGCCTTCCGGGGCCAGGCGGAGTCGGCGCGCCCTCGGGAAGCAACTCCGCCATCGTGACGAGGCGCAGGGTGAACCCGAACACGCTCTGAAAGTGCTGGATCACGGACGCGCGGACGTCTTCCACGTCCACGTTCCGTCCGAGCTCCTTCGCCATGGAGGTCATGATCGTTCCCGCATGGCCGCAGGGCCGGATCTTCAGGAAGTAGGAGAGGTCCGTGGTCACGTTCAGTGCGAAGCCGTGGAACGTGACGCCCCTCTGGACCGCGAGGCCGATGGAGGCGATCTTCCGGGTCCTGACCCAGACGCCGCGCTCCGGGCCCTCGTGCCGGGCGTCGATCCCGAAGTCCGTGCACGTCCCGATGAGGACGTCCTCGAGATTCGTGACCAGGCGTTTCACGTCGAGGCGGTCCGGGAGCTTCAGGATGGGATAGCCTACGAGCTGCCCCGGGCCGTGGAACGTCGCCTCGCCCCCGCGCTCGACCCGGAATACGGGCAGCCCCTCGGTGAGGACGTCCGCGTCGGTCCCGCGCCGGCCCAGGGTCACCACGGGATCGTGTTCCACGAGGATGAGGCCATCCGAAACCGCGTCCTCCGCGCGCCGGGTCACGAGGGCCTTCTGGATCGCCCAGGTCCGGCCGTACTCCATGCGCCCGAGATCGAGGAGCCACGCGTCCCGGACCACGACCGGTTCCGTCTCGGTCCCCTCGGTCGTCTCGAGCATCCCTGGGCCTCGGGTCACCGATTGAGCACGTGGATCGCCTGCCCGAGGGCGGCCTCCGCGGTCTCCATGATCCCTTCGGGCAGCGTGGGGTGGGGATGGACCGTGAGGGCGATGTCCTCGACCGTCGCGCCCATCTCGATCCCGAGGGCGAGCTCGCTGATCAGGTTGCTCGCCTCCGGCCCTACGATCGCCGCGCCCAGGAGGACCTTGGAGTCCGGGTCCGAAACGAGCTTCACGAAGCCGTCCGACTCACCCTGCGTGAGCGCGCGGCCGATCGCGCCGAAGGGGACCTTGGCCACCTTGACCGCCCGCCCTTCCGCGGCAGCCTGGGGCTCGAGCAGGCCCACGGTCGCGATCTCGGGCTCCGTGAAGATCGCCGAGGGCATCGCCCGATAGTCGACCTCCACGGGCTGCCCGCCGATGACTTCCGCAGCGGTCAGCCCCTCCATGGTCGCCTTGTGCGCCAGGAACGGTTGGCCGACGACGTCGCCGATCGCAAACACGTGGCGGTTCGAGGTGCGGAGCTGGCTGTCCACGGTGACGTAGCCTCTGGGGTTCGTCTTGACCCCCGCCTTGTCCGCGTTCAGCCCGTCCGTGTTCGGACGCCGGCCCACGGTGACCAGGATGACGTCGGCACGGACCGTGAGCGGCCCGTCCGGCGTGTCCGCCTCGATGACGGCCTGGCCGCCCTCCTCCCGCCACGCCTTGGCCTGGGACTTCGCATGGTACTCGACGCCGAGCTTCCGCAGGTGTCGCTCGACGACCCGCACGATCTCCGGGTCCATGCCCGGGAGGAGCTGCTCCAGGAGCTCGATCACGACCACCTTGCTCCCGAGCTTCGCGTAGAACGTGCCGATCTCCAGGCCGGAGACCCCGCCGCCGATGACGAGCAGGGTCCTGGGGACCGCGGGAAGCTCGAGCGCCTCCTTCGTGCTGATCACGCGCTTGCCGTCGAACCGGAACGCGGGCAGGTCGGACGGCCTCCCGCCCGTCGCGATGATCGCGTCCCCGAACTCGAGGTCCTCGGTCCGGCCGTCCGGGTAGCGGGCCCGCACGGTCTTCGCGTCGAGGAAGGAGGCCTCCGCGAAGGCCACCTCGACCCCGTTCCCTTTCTCCAGGGTCGCGACCCCGCTCACGAGCTTGTCGACCACGGACTGCTTCCATGCCTGGAGGCGCGCCATGTCCACCTTGGCCGGACCCGCATCGATCCCCCATTCCTTGGCCCGCTCGATCGCCTTCACCACGTTGGAGGCGTGAATCAGGGCCTTGCTCGGGATGCACCCGTAGTTCAGGCACTCTCCGCCGAGCTTGTGCCGCTCGACCAGGAGGACCTTCTTCCCCAGCTGCGCCGCCCGGATGGCGGCCGGGTAGCCTCCCGGCCCGCCTCCGATGACGAGCACGTCGACGTGTCGCGCCACGGACGGCCGAAGGTGGGGCCTGACTTTATGCCTTTGGGGCGCGCGGACGGACGGATTCGGGCCTCATGGGGTCCCCGGTCCGCCGGAAGGCGGCGGGGGCGGGGGAGCCGGGGTGGGCCGCCGGCGCCGGCGCACGAGGAGGGCCGCTGCGACGGCTGCGATCACGACGACGACCAGGAGGATGCCCCAGTACGGGGACTCCAGGAAGAAGTTCGCGAGGGCATTGCCCTGCGGGGGCGGGACGATCTGGTAGTTCGTCTCCGTCTGCCCGATCTTCTTCTGGGCGTCCGCAGGTTTCGTGTTCGTCAGTTCAAAGGCCGGTACGCTCACGGTTCCCGCGCACACGAGGACGTCGTAACCCACGATCATGCCCGCGCCCGCGGAGGGGAAGTCCGGTGCGTAGACCGCGGCGTAGGTCAGGGGCAGGGTGAGGTTCGTGCCCGTGTACGGGCACGTGTAGGAGGCGCTCGTGATCAGGTAGACCGGGTACTGGTTGTCGTCCGAGAGGGTCTTCACGGCCGCGATCGCGCGCTGGTGCGTGTTCGACGGGACCGGGTAGTCCGTGACGACCCCATTGTTCACGATATAGCTCGGGCCTGCCAGGATGGACACCTTGGCGAGATCGATGGGGAACGAATCCAGGCCCATCGGCGTGAGCCCTGCGGTCTCCAACGTCTTCGTGAGGTTGTCGAAGAAGGAGTGTGCGTCCCGGGTGCTCAGGCCCTGCTCGTTGATCGTCCCGGTGAACGTGGCCCCGAGGGTCGCCGTGGTGTTCGCCCACCAAGTCTTGTTGTCCGAGATTGGGAAGTTGAAGTAGTCCAGGGTCGGGGTGTACGTCTCCCGCACCTGATCCAGCGTGTTCACGGTCAGGGTGAACGTGGGGTTGTCATAGGACACCGTATACGTACAGGAGGACTGGTTGAGGTCCGTCCGCGGGAGATGGGTTCCCTGGAAGGCGACGCTGGCGTTGACCACTGCGTTCTGCGTCTCGTTCACATAGGCCAGGTTCGAGACCTGCAGGCGGCGTGCGCCCCAGGTCACCGCGAGGCTCGTGGCGTCGAGGTTCACGCCGACCGTGCCGCTTCCCTTGGGGATCGTGGGTGGCGCGCACGCGCCGGCGACGATCGTCCCTTGATACGTACCGGCCACGGGGACGTTGTTCAGCGTCACGTTGACCGCGACGTGGAGCTTGACGCCGCTCGCGGACTGCGAACCCAGCGTGTAGTATGTCGACGTGACGTTCGTGACCGTGTCGACCTCCCAGGAGTCCACGGTCCCCGTCACGTTCAGCTGGTTGATCGTCGTGATGTTGTAGGCCCCGGGGTCCTTGCGGATCGCGTTCAGGAGGTACGAGTCCGCGAGGCTGCCGAGGTCCAGGCTCGTCCCGTAGCCCACGGATTGCCCCACCTTCCACGTCGGCACGGGGGCCGGCGCTGCGGCGGAAGCCGGAGCGGCGAACGCGGCGAGGGCCACGACGGTCGCCACGACTAGCGGGAGAAGGATTCCTGAGAACCGCATCGCATCTCTCCTAAGCCCGTGCACCATTCGCGCGGGGGTTATTTAGCCTTTGGCGGGGCCATGGCGCGGGGCGTAGACATTCCCCGCACGGACCGCCGCTTCTGTGCAGTGGTCCTTGACCGGCGTCTCAGATCCGAAGGGCTCACCCGAGACCCACGAACAGCATCGCGGGGTGCTCGAGGTACCCTCGCACGGACTGCACGAATGCGGCGCCCACGTGGCCGTCGATCACGCGGTGGTCGAACGAGCAGGAGACGTACATCATGTCGCGGATCACGATGTGGTCGTCCCGCACGACGGGTCGCTTCTCGATCCTGTGGATGCCCAGGATGGCGACCTCGGGCCAGTTGATGATCGGGGTCGCGAGGATCCCGCCCTCCTTGCCCAGGGATGTGATCGTGAACGTCGAGCCCTGGACGTCCTGGAGGCTGAGCTTCTTGTCGCGCGCCGCCGTCGCCAGGCGCTCGATCTCGCGGGCGAGCGCCCACAGGTCCTTCTGGTCCGCATCGTGGACCACGGTGACCGTGAGTCCTTCGTCGGTCGCCGTCGCGATGCCCACGTTGTAGTACCCCTTGACGACGATCTCCTGGTGCTCGTCGTCCACGGAGGCGTTCAGGGTCGGGTGCTCCTTGAGCGCCGCGATGCACGCCTTGACGACGAACGGAAGGTACGTGAGCTTGACGTCTTTGTGGGCGGCCGCCTCGTTGAGCCGCTCGCGGAGCTGGACCAGGTGGCTCATGTCGACTTCCTCCACGTACGTGAAGTGGGCGGCGGTCGTGTTCGACTTCGCCATCTTGTCGTAGATTCGCTTGCGCAGGCCGTGGATGGGGATGCGTTCCTCCCGATTCCCTGGCGTCAGGGAGACCGCGGGCCCTGGGGCCCCGGCGGGTGTGATCGTGGGGGCCGGTGATGGGCCGCGCTGCGCCGCTCGCACGTCCGCTTCCGAGATGCGTCCCGAGGGCCCCGTGCCTCGCACGGAGGCGAGGTCGACCCCGAGTTCGCGCGCGAGACGCCGGATCGCAGGCGCCGCGAGGACCTCGGCGGAGCGCGCCGGGGGCGGTGCAGACGGTGCCGAGGGGGATGGCGGCGGACCCGGTGGCCCGCGGGAGGGACTCGGCCCGGCCGTCCCTATCGCCGCGGGCTCGCCCGCATCGCCGAAGACGACGATCGTGCTGCCCACCTGGACGATCTCCCCTTCCTTGCCGCGTCGTTCCGCGACCTTGCCGGTCACCGGCGACGGGATCTGGACCGTGACCTTGTCCGTCATGACCTCCACGAGAGGATCGTTCTCCTTGACGGCGTCGCCCTCCTTCACGAACCATTTCGTGATTTCGCCTTCGTGGACGCCTTCTCCGATGTCGGGGAGCTTGAACTCACGGGCCATTCGCACCGCCTTGCCGTGCCGGGGCGTCGAAGCTCCCCGATTGTAATAACCCTTCGCTCGCGGAGCCTCGGCGCAGCCCTCGAGGGTGTGCCCCTACGGGTGCGCACGGGATGACACGTCGAGATGAAGCCCCGCTCAGGTGCCCCGTTGGTCCGTGAGCCCATTCGGCCAGCCGTCCGCGTTGTGCGGTTGGTCGGCGTGCCCACCCTGGCGTACATGGCACCCGAGTTCGTCGAGGCCGTGGCGGTGTTCCTGGTGCCCTCGACGGTCCTTCCGATTGGGCGCGCGTAACGGCCCTGCGCGCTCAGGGAGGAGGAATTCCTTTATGGCCTCGTTCCGATACCCCTCCGGGGAGGAGTAGGGTCGTGGAGGAGTGGCACAAACCGGTGGGCGTGATTTGTGCAGGCCGACTCGGCGCTAGCGACCTCCGGGATCTCGCCTCGGGTCCTTCGGGCTCGATGGCGGAGGCGTCTCGTTGAGGGGCGCGGGCCGTCCGCAGAATCCCGGCCCGCTCCTCCTTTCTCCGACCGTTCGCGAATCCGATAACCTGGAGCCAAGGGTTATCCCTAGATGCCTTGAGTCGGGGTCTCATGCCCTCCTCGCGCCCACGCATCCGTCTCGAGGGCCGGCTCGGCGAGCTACTGGATTCGGGGATGCGGATGTGCTTGCTCGACGTCGAGACCTCGTTCCACGGCCTCCGCACGTCCGTGGAGGGGGTCGTGGGCGACGCGGCCGCGATCCTCTTCTACGACTCGGGATTCCGCGGTGGCGTCCACTATGCGGCGGCGCTCCTGGCCCACGGGGTCATGGCCGCGGCCGAGCGCGGCTACCGACGTGCGATCCGGGAGTATTCGGAAGGTGGATTCGGCGCGTTCGAAATCCAAGAGCTCGACTTTGCGAAAGGGAAGGCGGTCCTCGTGTGCAAGGATCCGATGGCCTTCGAGGCGTACGCCTCCATCACGAACGGAGAGCACCGGACCCGGCCCGTGTGCGACTTCAGCCGCGGGGTGCTCGTGGGCCTGCTGTGCGGTTTCACCGGGCGCCAGGGCCTCGGCGGGTTTGAGGAAGCGTGTCGCGCCACGGGTGCCCCGGAGTGCGTATTCCGGATCGGCGGCGAGGAAGCGATGCGTCGCGCCGCCGTGGCACGGAGCCTCTCCCACGTATCGACGAAGGCCCGCGCATGACGGTCGGCTCGCCTAGAACGCCATGACCCTGTCGATCCCGGCGAGCACGCGGTCCGGGTTCGGCATGTAAACGTCCTCGAGGGCGTACGGGAACGGGGTGTCGAAACCGGCGACACGCACAATGGGCCCGCGGAGGTACTCGATGGCCCGCTCCGCGAGGAGGGCGCTGATCTCGCCCCCATATCCGCCCGTCCGCGGCGCCTCGTACACGACCACCGCGCGCCCCGTCTTCTTCACGGAGGCGAGGATGGCGTCCAGTTCCAGGGGGACCAGGGTGCGGAGATCGACGACTTCGGCGTCGACGCCCTTCTCCGCGGCCTTTTGGGCCGCGTCCAGACACACCTGGGTCATGTAGCCCCAAGCGAACAAGGACACATCCTTGCCCGGGCGGCGTACGAGCGCCTTGCCCAGAGGGACCGTGTGCTCGCCCTCCGGAACGTCCTCGCGGAACGCGCGGTAGAGCTTCTTGGGCTCCAAGAACAGCACGGGGTCCGGGTCGCGGATGGACGACGTCAGGAGGCCTTTCGCGTCGCCCGGGGTCGAGGGCACGACGACCTTGATCCCGGGGGTGTGGCAGAAGTAGGCCTCGCTGGACTGGGAGTGGTAGTGTCCGCCGCGGATCCCGCCGCCGTACGGCGTGCGGATCGTCATGGGGACCGTGTACTGTCCGCCGCTCCGGTACCGCATCTTCGCGGCCTCCGAGACGATCTGGTCGAAGGCGGGATAGATGAAGTCCATGAACTGGATCTCCGGCACCGGGCGCAGGCCGTACAGGGCCATCCCGATCGCGCTCCCGATGATCCCGCTCTCCGCGAGCGGCGTGTCGAACACGCGGTCGGGGAACTCGTCGATCAAGCCTTCCGTGCACCGAAAGACGCCGCCGTTCTTGCCCACATCCTCCCCCAGGACGATCACGCGGTCGTCGCGGCGCATCTCCTCCCGGAGAGCGTTGTTGATGGCCTGCACCATGGTCATCGGCGGCATATGCGCTCACGACTCCGTTGCGTAGTATTCCGCGTAGGGATCCTGGCTCGGGGCTTGGCCCGGGAGGCGGTCCTGGAGTTGCGGGTCGTCTTTCAGGGGTCGCAGGTCCGGGTCCTCGTCCAACCGGTCCACGTAGTCCGACTGGAGTTCCACGGCCTTCACGAAATGCTCGATGGCCTTAGGTTTGTTCCCCATTCTCGCCGCAATCCGCGCGACGTTGTAGTGCGCGCTCGCGCGCCCGGGCTCCAGCTCGAGGGCACGGCCGTACGCCCCCAGGGCGCCCTCGAGGTCCCCAGCGTTCAGGAGATCGAAGCCGAGGCTGTTCCAGCCCTGCGGGTTGGAGGGGTTCGCGTCGCAGAGCATCTGATCAATCCGCGCGGCCTCCAGGTGCTTGCCCTCGGAGCCCAGGCAGGCGGCGGCCAGAGCCGCGGCCTCCGGGTCCACGGCGTCCTTCCGTTGGACAAGCGGTCGGACCAGGGCGAGGGCCTCCGACGTCCGGCCCTGCTTGAAGAGTTCGTGGGCGCGCGCGACCGCGCTGCCGCCACTCGGCGGCGGCGATGACGGTGCGGCGCTCCCTTTCTTGACCGCGGTCTCATCCCCTCGGCACGGATCTCGCCTCGGCGAGGTCCTCCTGCAGGTTCCAGGGCACGTCCTGGGTGACCTCCGTGAAGAACGACTCGACGGGGACGGGAGGCATGGCCTCCGCCTCCGCAACGGCTTGCGTGATCTCGTCGCCGATCGCCTTCTCCAATGCGGCCTCGCGGTCGTCGTTCCAGCCGCCCTGCGCCTCCAGGTACGCGCGGAACCGGACGAGGGGATCCCGCGCCTGCCATACGGCGGCCTCCTTCTCGTCCCGATATCGGGCGGGGTCGTCGCTCGAGGAGTGCGGCCCGAACCGGTAGCTGAGCGACTCGATGAGAGTGGGTCCTCGACCTTCGCGCGCGGCGATCGCCGCGGTCCGCGTGGCGCCGTACACGGCGAGCGCGTCCATGCCGTCCACGCGCCGGCTCGGCAGGCCGTAGGCTTGGGCCTTCTCCGCGAGCGTGGCCGTCGCCGTCTGCCGGGATACGGGGAGGGAAATCGCCCACTGGTTGTTGTTGCAGAGGAACACGCAGGGCACGCCGAACACGCCCGCGAAGTTCATGGACACGTGGAAGTCCGGGGTGCTCGTCGCGCCGTCGCCGAAGTACACGAGGACCGCATCGCGGGCCTTCCGGAGCTTCATGGCCCACCCGATTCCGACGGCGTGCGGGATCTGGGTCCCCACGGGCGAGGAGATCGAGAGGAAGTTCCCCTTGCGGTACACGTAGTGGCAGGGCATCTGGCGGCCTTTGGCCGGGTCGCCGCTGTTCGTCATGAACTGACAGATGAGCTCCTTCAGCGGCATGCCGCGGGCGAGCGCCGCCCCCGGCTCGCGGTACTGGGGCACGATCCAGTCGTTGGCTTCCATGGCCATCGCGGCCCCGACGATGGCGGCCTCCTGGCCGATCGAGGGACCGTAAAACCCGATCCGTCCTTGGCGTTGCAAGGCGAGCATCCGGTTGTCGAGGATCCGCTCGAGCATCATCCCGCGGTACAGCCGCTCGGCGTCCGAGCGCGACAGGTGCGGGTCGACCGCGGGGTCGACGGAGCCGTCCTCTCGGAGCACGCGCACGGGTTCTCCCACGGGGATTTTCCTCCTTCCGTAGAGCTGGTTTGAAAGCATCGGCTAACGCGGTCTTAAGAGTATCGCAGTCGCCATCTCTAAATCGTGGGCGTGCGTACAGTCCCGGGTGCCCATCCGAGCCGACGCACGCGTCGTCGGCTACCTTGCGGTTTCCGTCGCCGCGGTCCTCTACGGTCTCTGGGCGAACCTCTCGAAGCTCGCGGAAGCCAGCGTCCCCCCCTTGACCATTGCGCTCTACACGCAGTTCCTCCCGGGGCTCCTGTACGTTCCCGCGGTCGCACGCCACGGCTTCCCGCGCGGGGACGTGCGCCTCCTCCTGCTCATCAGCGTTTCCGGAGCCGTCGCGGCCCCGGTCATCTACTACTACGGCCTCGTCGGCACCACGGCGTCGAATGCCGCGCTCCTCTCGAACTCGGAGGCAGTGTTCACCGTCGTGATCGCCTTCGCGTTCCTGGGCGAGCGTCTCACGCCCCGCGGCTACCTCGCCATGGCAGGCGTCGTGCTGGGCGCGTTCATCGTGACCACGGAGCTCCGCCTCACGGACCTCGCCTCGGTCCAGTACCTCGGCGGGAACCTCCTCCTCATCCTGGGCACCTTCTTCTGGGCCGTGGACAACAACGGGAGCACGATCCTGAGCAAGCGGTCGCGCATCCTGCCCATGATTTCCGTGAAACTCCTCCTGGGCTCCGCGCTTCTGCTCCCGATCCTGGTCGTCAGGGGCGCGCCCCTGGTTCCATCCGGGCCCGACGCCTGGCTCCTCCTAGTCATCGCGTTCGGCGGCGTCGCGAGCTTCACGATCCTGTTCTACCACGCGCTCCGGCGGATTGGCGCGATGCGCGCGGGCTCCATCCTCTCTACCTCCTCGTTGTGGGGCGTGCTGATCTCCCTCATCCTCTTCCCGAACCAGACCCTGAGCCCGACACAGCTCGCGGGAGGCGCCCTCATGGTCCTCTCCACGATCGCCCTGTACGTGTTCGGCGGGGCCGCGGAACGGTCCGCCCCCGTCGGCGAAACGTTGAAACCTGCGGGCTCGGATGGTCCGAAGCTGCTGTGACGCCCCCACGATCCGAGACCCCGTTCGCCTCCCTGGCGCACCTCGCGCGAGCCCTCGAGTCCACGTCGAAGCGCCTCGAGAAACGCGCGTTGCTCGCGGGGTTCCTGCGCTCCCTGCGACCCGAGGAGGTCGCACCCGCGGTCCACCTCGTCGTGGGACGCATCTTCGCGGAATCCGACGAACGCGCCCTGAACGTCGGCTGGGCGACGTTGCGTCGCGCCCTCGAGGGCCGGCGCCAGACCACCCTGCTCGCCGAACCGCTGTCGATCGCGGACGTGTCCCGGGCGTTCGCGGAGATTGCGGCCGCGCACGGGCCCGATTCCGTCCGGGAACGCCGACGGCTCTTGGAATCCCTCCTGGGCCGCGTCTCCTCCGCGGATCGCGACATCCTCCTCCGAATCGTCTTCGGCGAGATGCGGATCGGGGTGAACGAAGGAGTCATGCTGGAAGGGATCGCGGATGCCGCGGGCGTGGACCTCGAAGCGGTCCGGACGGCCCACATGTTCCTGGGAGACCTGGGCCGGGTCGCGGAGATCGCCCTGCGGGACGGCGTGCGGGGGCTGCGGTCCTCGGGCCTGCGCCTCCTCTCCCCCGTGAAGCCCATGCTCGCGGAGATGGCGGACGACCCCGAGGAGGTCCTGCGAGAGCACGGAGGCGAGACCGCGATCGAGTTCAAGCTCGACGGCGCCCGCATCCAGATCCACCGGGTCGGGGACGCCGTGCGAATCTTCAGCCGCCGGCTCACGGACGTCACGGAAAGCCTCCCGGAGATCGTGGACTTCGCCCGCTCCCTTCCGTCGACGCGGTTCCTCCTGGAGGGCGAGGTGGTCGCGGTGGACCGGTCGGGCAAACCCCTCCCGTTCCAGGACCTCATGCGCCGGTTCCGGCGGGTCCACGGGATCGCGGAGGCCTCGCGCGAGATTCCCCTCCGGCTGTACCTGTTCGACCTCCTCAGCCTCGAAGGCCAGGACCTGATTGACACGCCCTACCGGGACCGCTGGTCCCGGCTCGAGGCGCTCGTCCCGCCCGAGGTCCGCACGCCCCGGCGGATTGCACGGACGCGGGATGAGATCGTCGCGTTCCTCCGGGAGTCCATGGAAGCGGGTCACGAAGGGCTCATGGCGAAGTCCCTGAGCTCGACGTACTCCGTCGGGAAGCGCGGGAAGAAGTGGTTCAAGATCAAGCCCGCAGACCACCTCGACCTGGCGATCATTGCCGCGGAATGGGGCTCGGGCCGCCGCGAGGGCTGGCTGTCCAACTACTGGCTCGCCGTCCGCGACGAGGCCACGGGCGCGTTCCAGATGATCGGGAAGACCTTCAAGGGCCTCACGGACGAGGAGTTCGAGCTGATGACCCAGCGCATGAAGTCCCTTGCAATCTCCGAGGAGCGCTGGGGCATCCACGTCCGCCCCGAGGTCGTCGTGGAGGTTGCGTACAACGAAATCCAGCGGAGCCCGCACTACCCGAGCGGCTTCGCCCTGCGGTTCGCGCGCATCGTGCGCGTCCGGGACGACAAGGGGCCGGAGGATGCGGACACGTACGCGCGGCTCAAGGAGCTCTACACGAAGCAGTTCGAGCGGAAGGGGCGCGGTCCCGCGGACCTGTGAGCGGCCCCATGGCGACGGTCGTTGCGCGTCTGCAGAGGTATACCTCTACTTAGAGGTATGAACCGAAGCCGGGACTCCCCACGGGAGGTCTCCCTTCACTCGACGTCTCGGGACGCCAGGATGGCCCGCGTGGCGGTCCCTTGGCCGTAGACCGTGAGGTAGATTCCCAGCAGGGCCAGCAACGCACCCACGGCGACGCCGACGCTGGGCACTTGGTTCAGGATGATCCACGCGAGCAGGCTCGACCCGACGGGCTCACCGACGAGGCTCAGGCTCACGACGGGTGCGGGGACCCATCGGAGGGACCAGTTGTACAACGTGTGGCCTCCGATCTGAGGGACCACGGCGAGGGCCAGGAACAAGACGAGCTCCGTATCCAAGCCCCCGACGGGCGTGAGGCTCTCCCGCAAGAGGACGGCGTACACGAAGAGGACGGCCGTGGCGCAGGCGTACACCACGAACGCGTAGTCCAGGAGGGCGACCCGTTGCCGCAGCCGGCGGCCCGCGAGGAAGTAGAATCCCGCCATGATCCCGCCCGCGAACGCGAGGGCGTCCGCGTACAGGAGGCTGCCCGAGAACCCGTAGTCCGCGTAGGCGATCACGACGACGCCGCCGAATCCCGCGACGATCCCGATCGCCATCCAGCGGTTCAGCCGTTCCTTGAGGAGGAAGTGGGACAGGAGCCCGACCATGAGGGGGTGGGAGGTCACGAGGACCACGGAGGAGGCGATGCTCTCCTGCGGGACCTTCAAGGAGGAGATCCACAAGGTGAAGTGCGTCGCCAGGATCGCGCCGATGCCCGCCATGATCGCGACGTCCCGGCGGGGCAGGTTCCTCAGGGGCGCCCGTCCGGCCACGAGGAACCGGAGCAGGAGGACCCCTGCCAGGATGAGCGTCGCGAACCCGAGGCGGTACAGCGCGATCGTGATCGCGGGCGACGTGGACCAGGTGATCAGGATGGACGCCCAGGATACGGAGACGACCGCGAGGAGGATGCCCAGGTAGGGGCTCGTCCGCGGCGGCGCGGGCTGCTCCACGACGGCCCGGAGAGGCGCCGCGCTATGTAACGACTGCGCCTTCAGGTCCAAGGGCTTTTGACCGCGGCCGCGTTACCGCGGTCCGCCGAGGGGAGTACCATGGACATCGGGGACGTGACGAGGATCGCGGTGATCGGCGCAGGGACTATGGGTGCGGGCATCGCGCAGACGTGCGCCGCCGCCGGGTTCCAGGTCGCCATGCGGGACATCGACCAAAAGCTCGTGGACGGGGGTTTCCGCCGAATCCGCGACCCGCTCATGAAGCGGGTCGAGAAGGGCAAGATGAGCTCCGCCGAGGTCGAAGCCCTCGTCGGGAAGATCCACGGCACCGTGGACCTGAAGGATGCGCTCAAGGGAGCGCAGGTGGTGATCGAAGCGGTTTTCGAGAAGATGGAGGTCAAGCGAGAGATCTACGCGGAGATGGATCGCGTCGCGCCCCCGGAGGTCGTCTTCGCTTCGAACACGTCCTCCCTGAGCATCACGGAGATGGCGAATGTGACCAAGCGCGCGGACCGCGTTGTGGGCATGCACTTCTTCAATCCGGCTCCCGTGATGAAGCTCGTGGAGGTGATCCGCGGATCCGAGACGAGCGACGCGACCGTGCGGCTCGCGAGGGACCTCTGCGTCAAGCTGGGCAAGGAGCCCGTCGAAGTCAAGGAGGCGCCCGGCTTCGTCGTGAACCGCCTCCTGGTCCCCATGATGAACGAGGCGTTCAACCTCCTCCAGGAGGGCGTTGCGAGCCCGGAGGACATCGACAAGGCCATGAAGCTCGGCACGAACATGCCCATGGGGCCGTTCGAGCTCATGGACTACACGGGCATCGACATCGCCCTCGACGTCATGGAAGTCCTGTTCCGCGAGACGGGCGATCCCAAGTTCCGGCCCTCGCCCCTGCTGCGGAAGTACGTCCGAGCGGGCCGACTCGGCCGCAAGACAGGCCGCGGCGTGTACGACTACAGCTCCCGCTGAGCCGTCGTGTTCCTGTACGGTCACCGACGACCACGATCCAAGCGGGAGCCTTTATCGTGCTATCCTCGAGAGGAAGAGGGGCCGGAGTTCGGCCGGTCCCTCGGAGAGCGGCTCATCGCGGGGGGCCCGGAGGTCCCTGTTGCGGGGGCTGCGGGTACGGCGGCTGCGCATACCCTGGCGGCGGCGCCCCGTAGGGCATTCGCGGGCGGCGCCGCAGGAAGACCACCGCCGCGACAATGACAATGAATGCGATCACGAGCCCGACGATCCACACCACGTTCGAGATGCCCAGGAATCCGGGACTGTAGTTCGTCGACGTCAGGTTCATGGAGCCCGTGTAGTGGCCGCCGTTGTTGTAGCTGTCGATCCGGACGGCCCAGCCCGCCTGCTCCGAGTAGTAGTACACGGCCGGGGCCGTGCTGCCGACGGCCTTGGACCACACCACGGAGGCCGTGTACGTGCCCGCGGGAACGGTCACGGCTTGCTCGCTGAGCACGGACCCGTTCCAGTGGTAGTTCGACGTGCTCGTCCCGAACGCGCTCAGCGTGGTCTCCGTGCTGTTGCCAATCCAGCTGGCCCCGGGGTTCAGGGGGAACACGGCCAGGGGGTAGGGCGCGGCGTAGCTCGACGTGATCGTCCCGAGGAAGGGGAAGGTGCCGTTCTGCTTGGCGAACCGGAGCCCGTCCACCGTGTAGTATTGGTCGTACGTGAAGCTGAACGAGGAGCTCCCGCTCGACGTGGTCGAGGTCGCGGCCACATGCCACACCGTGTACGTGGTCGAGCCGAGGGTCACGGTCGTCTGTTCCTTGACGACCATCGTGAGGCTCGCCGTGCTGCCGCCGCTCGTCGCGCTGTAGACCCATTGGTTGCCCGTGGTCCAGGACGGCGCGTTCTGGGTCGCCCTCGCATCGCCGCTAGCCGCGAGGAACATGGTCCCGAGGAGCGCGGTCGCCAGCAGAATCGTGATCGCTTTCCGAGTCAGGGGCATCGGGTGCCTCCGGCGCGCGACGAACCCTCAACCATATCAAACTTGAGGCGCGATTTTCAATTCCTCGCACCCGCTTGAAATAGGGGAGCACAGTGCACCGAGGCCGAACCTTCATCGCTCGCACCGACATACCCGCGGCCGGTTCCTATGCCCGACTTCATCCGTGTCGATGTGCACGAAGGCATCGCGACGGTCACGATCAACCGGCCCGAGGTGCGGAACGCGCTTAACTCGCACGTCGTGGAGGAGCTCACGGCCGCGTTCAAGGGTCTCGCCGGCCGCGCGGACGTGGGCGCGATCGTGCTCACGGGCGCCGGGGACAAGGCGTTCGTGGCCGGCGCGGACATCCGGGAGATGGTCGGGAAGAGCGGCCTCGAGATGGAGGCGTTCTCCGAGCTCGGCCGCCGGCTCGGCGACGCCATGGAGGGGTGTCCGAAGCCCATTCTTGCCGCGATCAACGGCTACGCCCTCGGCGGCGGCTGTGAGATTGCCATGGCGTGCGACATCCGTCTCGCCTCGGAGAACGCGAGGATCGGCCAGGCGGAGATCAACATCGGAATCATCCCCGGGTTTGGCGGCAGCCAGCGTCTCCCCCGCCTCGTCGGCGCGGGCTGGGCCGCCGAGATGATCCTCACCGGGGAACCGATCGACGCGGCCACAGCCGAGCGGATCGGCCTCGTGAACCGGGTCGTGCCCGGGGGGCGGCTTCTGGAGGAGGCCCACGCCCTCGCGCGGAAACTCGTCGACAAGAGTCCCGTGGCGATTGCGTTGGCGAAGGCATGCCTCCGGGCCGCGCAGGAGATGCCGCTGCCCCAGGGGCTCTCCTACGAGTCCGCGGCGTTCGGGCTCGCCGGCGCGACCGAGGACAAGGTCGAAGGCATGACCGCGTTCCTGGAGAAGCGCAAGCCGGCCTGGAAGGGCGCCTAGTCAGTACGACTCGAACTCTTCCTGCAGGTCGATGACGACCTGCTCGAGGACCTCTTCGAAGGACGAGCTGCGGTACTCGCGCATCCCGCCGAGTTCGCTCTGGATCCGGGCGATGAAGTTGTTCGAGCTCTTCAGGAACTCCACGTTCACGAGGGACTCTTCCATCGGTACCGGTTCTCCTGAGGACCGCGCGGCCTCCGTGCCTTCGAAAGCGTATTGGAGGTTCCTATTTAATGCTTGGCAAATGTCGTCCCCGCTCGCCTCGTCCGCGGTCCGCGCTGCGGTCGCGTGAGGAACGTTTATCTACGTCCCTCCCTTTGGCACAGGCTCACCGACCTGGATAACGGAGTGAAACGCCTTGGGAAACATCCGGCCTACCTACATCAAGCGCGTCGCGATAGAGCTCGTGAAGCAATATGCGAGCGAGTTCACGGAGGACTTCGAGCACAACAAGAAGAAGGTCTCGGAGCTCTGCGATGTCAGCAGCATCTTGATGCGGAACCGGATCGCAGGCTACATCACCCGCTACCGCCAGCGAGCAACCGCCTGAGATGGCGGCCGACCCTCGCGGGTCGTCGCCGCGCACCCCTCGGGAGCGGAGCGGCATGGAGTACGCGGTCGAGACACGGGACCTGACCCGGGTTTTCGCCGGGAAGCGGCACCTCCTCCCTCACCGGAAGAAGGCGTCCGCGGACGAGGCGGAGCCCGAGGGACCCGTGACCGCGCTCGATGGCGTCACGATGCAGATCAAAGAGGGCGAGTTGTTCGGCCTTCTCGGGCCGAACGGCGCGGGCAAGACCACCTTGATCAAGATCCTTTGCACCCTGTTGCTCCCGACCGCCGGCAAGGCGTACGTCGCGGGGTACGACGTTGCGAGGGACGTCTTCCCCATCCGACAACGGATCTCCATGGTCTCCGGCGGCGAGACCACGGGCTACGGCCTGCTGACCGCGCGCGAGAACATCTGGATGTTCTCCCAGTTCTACGGCGTACCGTCGAAGGTGGCGAACGACCGCATCGATGAGCTCATGGACATCTTCGCCCTCCGGGACCGGAGGGATTCGAAGGTCCGCACCCTCTCCACGGGGCAGCGGCAGAAGATGAACATGATCCGCGGGTTCGTCACGGATCCGGACATCCTGTTCCTGGACGAGCCCACGGTCGGCCTGGATGTGAACGCGGCCCGGACGATCCGCGACTACGTGATGAAGTGGCTCCAGGAGCAGGAGGAGAAGACCGTCCTCCTGACCACGCACTACATGGCCGAGGCGGACGAGATGTGCGACCGGATCGCCATCATCGACAACGGACGCATCCTCGCCTGCGACACGCCCGAGAACCTGAAGAAGATGGTCCGACTTGACACGACGTTCCGCCTGGAGGTGGACCCCATCCGGGACACGGCGGGCTTTGGGAAGATCGAAGGCGTGAAGAATTTCTCCGCGAAGCACGACCCTACGAAGAACATCACCTACCTGACGTTCATCCTGGATGGGGAAGCACCCGTCGCAGACATCCTGAGCAACATCATGGCCCAGGGCTCCCGGGTCCATTCCCTCCAGAAGTCCGAGCCTTCCCTGGAGGACGTGTTCGTGAGCATGGTTGGGAAGGGGTTCGAATGAACGCCGCGATCCCGTACCGTTCCTCGGCCGAACGGCGGTCCGACGTTCGATACAGGATGGGCCTCAACCTCCGATCCATCTTGGGCCGGGCGTACCCCCGGGTCATCGGCGCGAACCGAGAGCCGTCCTGGATCTTCTTCGAGGTCTTCCTCCCCCTGCTGGGGATCGCCGCCTACGTCTTCATCTACCAGTCCTTCTACGGCGCGCAGGTGGCCCTCATCCAGGCCGGGCAGTGCGCCGGCGTCCCGTGTGCCTCCCCGGCCGACCAGCTCGCGCATCTCCAAGCCGCCGCCCAGAACCTCAACGGCCTGGTCGGCACAGTGGTCCTGGGAGGGACCATGGTCGCCTTCTGGCTGAACGTCCTGTGGTCCATGGCCAGCCAGCTCTACTGGGAGAAGGAGATCGGGAACCTCCAGATCTACATGATGGCCCCGATGAGCCGGATGGCCCTCCTCGCGGGCATGGCGATCGGCGGCATGTTCATGACCTCCGTCCGGGCGCTCTCGACCCTCGTGGCGGGCGTCCTCGTCTTCGGCGTGATCTTCCAGGTCGCGAACCCGTTCCTCCTCCTCGCGGTGTTCTTCGTCACGCTCATCGCGCTCTACGGAATGGGGATGCTGTTTGCCTCCCTCTACCTCATCTGGGGTCGGGAGGCCGCAAACCTGTCCTCCCTCCTCGAGGAGCCCATCTTCTTCTCGAGCGGGATGTACTTCCCCGCGGGAGGCTTCCTCCTGGTGCAGCCCTGGGGGCCCGCAGTGGCCGTCGCCGGGAGCATCGTGCCCGCCATGCTCGGGCTCGACGCCCTCCGGCAGCTCACCCTGCCGAACGCGAAGCTCCCGGTGCTCCTGGGTCCCGTCCCAGAGCTCGGACTCCTGCTGGTGCTCGCCGTCGGGTTCCTCATCCTCGCACGGTTCGCGCTCGCGCGCCTAGAGACCCTCGCTAGGCGAGAGGGGAGGCTGACCTCACGGCATCAATGAGCAACTTCTGGAACACGTTCAAGGTCGCCGCGTGGCTTGGCTGGGAGATGGACTCGAACTGGACGGAGCCCTGGCTGTTCATCGTCTACTCGATTATCAAGCCGATCGCCGCGACGTTCATCCTGGTCCTCATGTACATCGTCCTCGCTGCGATTGGGAACTTCAGCGCGGGCCCCCTCTTCGACTTCATGTACGTGGGGAACGCCTTCTTCATCTTCGTCGGGACCACGTTGTTCGGCACGTTCCAGGTGATCCAGTCGGACCGCGAGTGGTACCAGACCATCCGGTACATCTACATCTCCCCGATCTCCTTCTACGTCTACGTGATGGGCCGCGCGATCTCGAAGATCCTGGTCGCCTCGTTCGCGGTCGTCATCACCTTGGCCTTCGGTGCGTTCGTCCTCCATCCCGCCGTGCAGATCTCCCTCTCCCTCGCTTCGGTTCCCCTGTTCCTCGCGGGCCTCGTCTTGGGTCTGTTCTGTCTCCTCGCAATCGGGATCACGCTCGGAGGCGTGACGTTCCTGATGGCCCGCCACACCCAGTCGTTGGCCGAGGCGGTCCCCGGGATTTTCTACGTGTTCTGCGGGGTCCTGTTTCCCCTGTCCGTGCTCCCGGGATGGCTGCAGGGCGTGGGGAAGGCGATTCCCCTGACGTACTGGTTCGAGCTCTCCCGTCGGCTCCTCCTCTCGCCCGCCGACCAGGCCGCCGTGAATCCTTTGACCGGCCTCGGGGGCTTCTCGGACGTGGCGATCCTCGGCTTCCTCGCCCTCTCGAGCGTGATCTTCTTCGGTCTGAGCCTCGGCGTCTTCAAGCTCGGAGAATACCTGGCCCGCAAGGCGGGCAAGATCGACATGACCACATCCTACTGAGACGCCCTCCGCCGGGCCCTCGCGGTCCTCCGCTCCTCGCGGAACGGCATGCGTTGGATCGCACCGCATGCTGTGCACGTGACGACGATCCGTCCTCGCCCGACGCGAACCCGTGCGTTGACCCCGGGCAGAAGGTAGGCGAGGCATTCCTTGCAGAACCGACGCTTGAACGCCGCGGGCACCCGAACGTTGTATCGCATCCCGATCCGTCGGGCCAGGTCCACGTACCGGCGGGCCCGCACGGGTCGTGCCTGGAGGGCCTCGTGTTCGGCGTGGCGGAAGAGAATCTCAATCCGCTCGAGGGCGATGCGCCGCTCCATTCCCCGGTGGCGCCGCTTGGGCACGGCCGGGCGACGGGTCCGACGCCATAAAACCCTTCGCGGCTGCCGCCCGACCAACCTTTAACTACGGAGTTCGGCTTTCCTCCCGCGGTTCCCATGCGCGCGCGCGTGAAGCGAATCTTCCGGAATGCGGACGACCACGTCGACCTCATCGTGCTCATGAATTCCGTGGATCCCCACATCGACATGTCGTTCTTCTATGCGACGGGGATCACGGACGGCCTGTTCGAAGGGTGCGCGGCGTGGCTGCATCCCGACGGGAGCGCGGAGATCATGACCTCCGCCCTCGAGGAGGAAGCCGCGAAGAAGAGCGGACTCCCCCTCCATGTGTTCCGACATCGGGAGGAACCCGCTCGGCTCATGCGCAAGCTGCTCAAGGGGCACCGGCGGATCGGGATCAACTCCGCGGAGTTGACGCACCAGGCGTTCGATCGCCTGCGCAAGTACGCGCCCCGCAACGCGCGGTTCGTGGACGTCTCCGAGGCGATCACCCAGTCGCGCCTCGTGAAGGACGCGAAGGAAGTCGATCTCATCCAGAGAGCGTGCGACATCGCCTCCAAGTCGTTCCGCGAGACCCTGTCGTTCATCCGGCCCGGCGTGCAGGAGTCCGAGATCGCCTCCGAGCTCGTGTATCGCATGCAGCGCAACGGGGCCACGGGCCCGTCGTTCCGCACCATCGTGGGGTCGGGTCCTAACGGCGCGGAACCCCACTACACGGCGGGGCCCCGGAAGATCCGCAAGGGCGATCTCATCGTGATCGACTTCGGGTCCCTGTACCGGATGTACTGCTCCGACGTCACGCGGACCGTGGTCGTCGGCAAGGCAAGCGAGGAGCAGCGCGCGATGTACGACACGGTCGCGAGGGCGCAGAAGGCCGCCCTTGCGAAGCTCCGGCCCGGGGTCCGGGGCAAGGCCGTCGACGCGGCGGCCCGCACGCTCATCGACTCGACCAAGTACAAGGGCCGCTTCATCCACGGCCTCGGGCACTCCGTCGGTCTGGCGGTCCACGACGGCGGCGGTCTCTACACGACGAGCGACTTGGTCCTGAAGTCGAACATGGTCATGACGGACGAGCCCGGCGTGTACGTCCCCGGCTTCGGCGGTGTCCGGATCGAGGACACGGTCCTCGTGACCCCGAAGGGCGGCCGGTACATGAGCACGGCCCCGCGGGAACTCCTCGAACTGTGAGCCGAGCTCATGCCCCGGTCGGGACGGGCCGTTCGCGGAACTCCCGGGCCAGGATGCTCATGCGGATCACATTCTGAAAGCGGCCATCCTTGTACACGTCCTCGCGGTGGATCCCCTCCCGCACGAACCCGCACTTGGCGTACGAACGGATGGCGCGGACGTTGTCCTCGAGGACTTCGAGGGACACCTTGTTCAGCTCGAGCCGGTCGAAGCCGTAGTCGAGGGCTGCGCGGAGCGCCTCGGTTCCATAACCCCGAGACCAGTACGCGCTCTCCCCGATCACGATCCCGAGGTCCGCTTTCCGATGGACCCGGTCCACCTTGTGCAGGCCCAGGTTGCCCACGTGCCTCCCCTCGATTTCAATCGCGAAGATCTGCTCGTCGGATCGCCGCAGGTAATCCCGGAACCACCGCTCTTCCTCGGCGAGGCTGACGGGTCCCGCCCTCCCGAGGAACTGGGTTACGAGAGGATCGCTGAACCACTTCACGCAACGGCGGAGATCGCCCGACGCCAGGGGACGCAGCGTCACACGGGCGCCGCGCAGGATCCGGTGGTCCTCAATCATCGCGCGGTCACGACGGGCGCCGCGTCAGATAATCCTTTCCGCTCAGTCGTCTTCGTCCTCGGGGCCGTGACCGCCGAAGCCCAGCGAGATCGTGAGGGACGCGCTCGTGGACGCGCCGTCGGCATCGGTCACGGTCAGCGTGATCTCGTAGGTCCTGGAGCGCGTGCCCTCGCCCTTCCCGTCGCCCCCACACCGCTCCCACCCGTGGTGGCCTCCGACGTGGTAGCCGTGCACGGCGATGGCCGTGACGTTCATCGGCGCGTTGCCGCCCACGGGGCTCTCCGGCGTGTCGTTGGCGGGGCCGTTCGGGAAGACCTGCGTGAGGTTCGTGCCGTCCCCGAAGGCCCAGTGGGCCGTGAGCGCATCGGCACCCGGGTCGCTCAGCATCGCGCGAAACGAGATGCCATGGCGGATGAACAGCGGACGGAGGTCCTTGAACCGGATTCCCGCCGCGTCCAGATGGCGGCCTTTCCCCGGGTGGAGCAACGCGACCGAGGTGCCGTCCGGGAAGGTCAGGTTGAGCCAAACCCGGTCGCGATTCCCGTGGCAGTTCGCGAAATCGCTGAATCGGAGGGTGGCCGTAATCGGCTGGGAGAGATTCATCGAAAGGGGTCCCGTGTCCGCGGTCTGCGGGCCCGATTCACCCCTCGCGTGCACGATCCGCAGGGTCGAGAGGACCGTTCCGTTTCCTCGGATCGTCAGCGTCACGTTCACGGGCTTCTTCCCCGCGACCGTGAGCCGGAAGTCCCCCGTGGCAGTCATGACCAGGCTTCGGATCGCCGGGGGCACGTTGTCGATGGTCACGTTCGCGACCGCGGTGACGACCGTGTGGCCGTCCGAGACCGCGACCCTCGCCAACCCGGAGAACTCGTCCGTGTACCGGACCGCGGCCGTCGGGCTCGACGACCAGCCCGTGTCCCAGCTCCCGTTGTCCGTGAAGGACCACCGGAATTGGAGCGGGTCGCCGTCCGGATCCGAGGACTTGGATGCGTTCAGGATGATCGTGTCGCCCTCGTTCCCCCGATACGGTCCCCCGGCGTCCGCGATGGGCGGGGCGTTGCCCACCACCGCGACGATCGCGGGCGCCGAATGGGCGTCCGGCGTGCCCGTCCGGTTCATGTCGGACCTCGCCCGGGGCAGCGTCACGTTGCCGTTGGGCAGAGCGGGCGCGACGAGGGTGTAGAATCGCGTCACGGTAACGTACGGCGTAGGCAGGTCGGGGTTGCCCTGGTAGCTAACCTGCGCGGCCGGGAGGTTCGCGTACCACTCCAGGGTCTTCGAACCGTCTGTGTAGTTCACGATGACGTCCGGCGGCACGGAGTAGCTGCCCGCCTGCACGCTCCATCCCGCAGGCACGTCGTCCTCGACGATCCCACGGGTCACGTTCACGTTCGCCGTGTACGTGTCGTCGTAGGCCCAGACGGCCAGGTTCGTCGCGTCGATTCGCACGCGCACGGTCTGCCCCGCGGTGCCGTTCGTGATCGTGTAGAGAGGCAGCTTCCCCACGACCACGGTCGGGAACGATCGAAGGTACGCCCACACATGCGTCTGCGTGTTGTTGCCCGGCCCCTTGTAGAACGGATGCTCGACGAGAGTGCGGAGGCCGAAGGGAAGGGTCTCCCCCCCAACCCGGAACGCGACGCCGGCCTTCGCGAACTGCATCTCTTCCATGTCCCACCAGATGGGCCCGCTCAGGTAGCCCGCGAGCACGTACGGACCGAACGAGTACAGGAGGCTGCCCTTCGCCGGAACCGTGGCGTTCGTGAGCGTCGCGTCCGCGGTCGTGTTCATCGGGCTGGGAGGCGGCGACTGGGACGGATGGGGACTCATGAGCACCGCCTCCTCCGGGATGACGACCGGCACAGTGGCCGTGTTCGTCACCAGGATGCCCACAGGCGCCGTGACCTCATGTCCGTTCTCGTTGAACGTCTCGTTCACCATGACGACGCTCACGAGTCCCCGACTGCTGGCCTCCCAGAATCCCAACGATGCCTGGGCGGGTGCCGGCACGGGCGGGCTCAAGAGGGCGAGGGTTCCCACGGCAAGGGTCCCTGCGAGGAGCAGAGCCAACGAACGTCTGGCGTAGAACCCTTTCATCAACGCCCTTCTGATGCCCGGCCGCTTCTCCTTATCGGAGCGGCTTGCTTAAGGGTGACGGCATGATTTTCACAAGTTCTCACGGCTGATTTTTATTCCTGATACCATGACGGCGCCCGGGCCGAAGGCCTCGCGCTCGGGCCCGCAGCGCTACGATGGCTTGATGAGGCGGCACCCGTTGCGGAGCGACCGTGCTCTTCTACGACCCGAGATTCCTGGAGCACATCTCGTCCCCCATGCATGTGGAGCGGCCCGAGCGCCTCCAAGCGATCGTGGAGCGACTTCGGAAGGAGGAGCTCCTGACCGACGTCCGCTCCGCGGGCCCCGCGAGCCTCGGGGAGCTCCGCCGGGTGCATCGCCAGACGTTCCTCGAGTTCTTTCGCGACCTCAACGAGGGATTCCTGGATCCGGAGACCGCGGTCCATCCGGAGACCTGGGACATCGCCCTGCTCGCCGCGGGAGCGACCGTGCAGGCGGCCCGCGAGGCGGTAAAGGAGGGACGCCCTGCGGTGGCCCTCGTGCGGCCTCCGGGGCACCACGCCGGCCCCGACTACGGCGGCGGCTTCTGCTACCTGAACAACGTGGCCGCGGCTGCGGCGGACCAGGTGGCCCAAGGCCGCCGCGTCGCAATCCTGGACTACGACGCCCACCACGGGAACGGCACGAGCGAGATCTTCGAGGACGAGGCCGCGGTCCTCTACATCTCCACGCACCAATACGGTATCTACCCGGGGACCGGCGCCGCGGAGGACGTCGGCAAGGGAGAAGGACGCGGCTTCAACGTGAACATCCCCTTCACCGCGGGCTGCGGCGACGAGTCGTTTCGCATCGCGTACGGCGAGATCGTCGAGCCCGTAGTACGGGCCTACAAGCCCGACGTGATCCTCGTGAGCCTGGGGATCGACGCTCACTACCGCGACCCTCTCACGGGCCTCTCCCTGTCCTCCCCGGGGTACGTGGACCTCGTGACGTGGAGCGCGGGCCTCGCCAAGGAGGTGTGCGGCAACCGCTTCGTCGTCGCCCTGGAGGGCGGGTACCACCTGCAAGCCCTCTCCGAGGTCTACGCCGGCGTCGTCGCGCGGCTCCGGCACCGCCGCGTCGATCTCGAGCTCACGCAGCTCCTCGATGCGAAGGGCAAGGGACGTCCGGGGGTCGAGGCGACCAAGCGGGCCCACAAGGAGTTCTGGAACCTACGTTGAACGCCCGAGCTTGCGCTCGGTGATCATCCGCTCCTTGTCCTTCACGATCCGCTTGTACAGGATCTCCAGGAGATCCCGCAACGCCAGGTGGAGATCCCAGTCGAAGTGGTTCGCGTAGTACATTTGGTGGGCCGTCTGGAATCGGCAGCGGATGGAGTACTTCCATCGGTCGCCGTTCGGCTTGTACTTCTGGACGTGGAGCGAGAGCGTCTTCGGGGTCACGAGCTGCGCGATCCGGCGCATCTCCTTCTGGACCGTCGAGTAGATCGTGTCGTACGTCTCGGCGGGCTCGTCCTCCAGGCCGCTGATCTCCACGAAGAGCTGGTCGCGGGGTCGGAGGCCCGCCAGGAAATGCATGAGGTCCAGCTTGGTCACGATTCCGACGGGCTCATCCTTCTCCGTGATGATGACGCTTGAGACATCGTTCTTCAGCATGAGTTCCGCGGCGTGGGCGAGTTCCCCCTCCGCGCCCATGGTGACGGGCGGGTAGTGCATGGCGCCCTTGACTTGAAGCTCCACCTTGGTTTCGGTCCCGGCGCGCTCCCCGTACCGCTGGCGCATCTTGGGCCGGGCGAAGAGGTCCGTCACGTCCTTCATCCCGATCACGCCCTTGAGGCGGCGGTTCTTGTCCACCACGGGGAGGGAGCGCTCCCCGAGGGACTGCATGACGTGGACGGCACGATCGATCGTGTCGTCCTCGGACACGGCCTGAGGGTTGGGCGTCATGAAGTCCCGGACCGCGAGTCCCCCGAGCGCCTTCGCGTCGACCAGGGCGCGCACGAGGTCCGTGCGGGAGATGATCCCGAGGAGTGTCTTCCGCTCCACGACAGGGAGGGCGCGGAAGCCCGTCGTGATGAGCTCCTCCGCGGCCGCAGGCAGGGTCGCGGTTGGGCTCACGACCGGCGCCTTCACGAGGACCGAGGACAACTTCGTCGTGGGCGGCACGTTGTGGCGTTTCATGAGCTCGCGGAGGGTCACGACCCCCTGGAGCTTCCCCTTGCGGCCGACGGGGATCTCGTGGACATCGTACTTCTTCATCTTTCCGAGGACTTCGCCGAGGTCGTCGTCGGGCGCGGCCCACACGACCTCCCGGGTTAGGTACTCGGACACCGTGAGGTCCTGCACTCTTCGACCTGGCATGCCAGAATCCCTCGCGGGAACCTTCCGTAGCAGGTCGGTCTATAATAACCTTATTTGGCGAGCGTCCGTTCGGAAGCGGATGCGGGTCCGCGCGACGGCCGTCTTCCATGGGCGCGTGCAGGGCGTGTACTTCCGGGCACACTGCGAGGAGAAGGCGCAGTCCCTCGAGCTCGACGGCTATGTCCGCAACCTTCCCGGGGGTAGCGTCGAGGCCGTGTTCGAGGGGGAGCGTGCGTTGATCGAGGAGTGCATCGATTGGAACCGCAACGCTCAGCCTGCGGCGCGCGTGTCCTCCGTGGACGTCGAGTGGGGGACGGCCACGGGAGAGTTCCGCGGGTTCGAGATCCGGCGGTGATCTCGCGTTCCACGGGCCCGAAACGGCGAGGGTTTGTCCCCACATGTCCGGATTGGGGAACCGTGGATGTCGGGGGGGATGTCACCTTCCGCCGGGGCCCCGGCCGGGTCCCCCGGGAATCGTCTTCGAGCCCACGGCCGTCGTGTTTGTGCTAACCCGCTCGCGGAAGGCCCGGGCACCCCTCGCCGGGGCGCTGCCCTTCACGGGCGGTCCTCGTCGGGCTGAGCCTCACGCGAGCTGCACGTGGTACGTGCGCTCGGGCACTTCCTTGTGGATGACCCACGCCTGGTCCTCGGTCATCACGTTCTTTTCGATCCACGCGCGGGTCTTCTTGGGCACCGTTGCGGGCCCCAGGACGGCCCCGGGCCGCTTCGGGTCATCGATGTAGTCCGTCTCGAGCATGAAGTTCGGCCCGCCTTTGAGGGCCTCCGTGACGAGGACCTCCTTCGCCAGGATGGATGGCACGAGACCGTGCGTGTCCTCGGGCCGCGTGAGTGGGGTAGAATGGTGCTTGACCACGCGGTTCCTGTCAAGCCCTGCCTTCGTCGCGATCGATGCGAATTCCGCGAACGTCTCCGGGGTCGGGTCTTCCGTGTGGAGGACCACGGCGCATCCGAGGCGCTTCGCCGCCTCCATCGCGTACCGCATGACCTCATTGCACGCCGTGATGATTTCCGGGCCGACGGGGAAGTGTGGACGCCCGATTTCGCCGATCGCCACGGCCTTCCCCTGCGCGATGTACCGAGACGCGAGGTCGAGTCCCTGGCGCATCGCCGCGACCGCGGCGTCAAGCCCCTGCACTTCCTTCAGATGAAGGCACTCCACAGGATACGGGCCTAGGGCGACGAAGACCTGGAGGTGGGTCGCCGCGCGGATCGCGTCCGCCATGGCGAGGGTCTTTCGGTACGCGCGGTCGTAGTCCGACCCGTGGCTGATGGGAATGTCCTCGTAGGGCGAATGGGTCAAGAGAAGGGCCGTGCCGCCCGCCTTCTCGAACAGCTTGGCGCCCTCGACCCCCAGGAACTCGGGGCGGAAGTGAATGTGGTTGTCGAAGATGGGCAGGCGCTTGGCCATCCGGGCTTTCCCCTGCTCCCTCGCACGCCCCGGAGGGCGATAAACCGTTCGCCCTTACGTCGAAGGGCTTGCCCCGACAATCGGTACCGCGCGCCCAGGGACGTCAGCGCAGGAGGCCTGCGGCCTTGAGCTCCGCGGTGATCTTTTCCACGGCCTCCTCGACGTCGGAGGGTTTGCGGGCTCCCGTGCAGACCAGCTTGCCGCTCCCGAACAGGAGGACGACGACCTTGGGCACGTCGATGCGGTACACGAGGCCGGGGAACTGCTCGGGCTCGTACTCGACCTTCTCCAAGCCCAGGGAGATCGCGATGGCGTTCAGGTTGATCTCCGTGCCAAGGTCCGAGGACGCCACGATGTTCTGGACCTCGATCTCCGGGTTCTTCTTGATGGGGATGCCCGCCGCCTCGATCTGCTTCGCGACCAGGTCGATCGCAGTCTTCACGTGCTCCAGGCTCTTCGCACCCGTGCACACGACCTTGCCGCTCCGGAAGAGGAGGGTCGCCGTCTTGGGCTCCTTGAGGCGGTAGATCAGGCCCGGGAACTGCTCCGGCTCGTACTCCGCGCCGCCGAGGGCGAGGGCGATCGCCTGGAGGTCCAGCTCCTCCCCGAGGGAGGTCGACGCGACGACGTTCTCGATCTTGATTTTCGCCAAGGAGATGCCTCCGAGCGGACGGAGAGCCGGCCTCCCCGCCCCTTGGACCCCTGGGGATTTAAATAGCCCTTTATAAAGATTGACCCCCCGGTTCCGAATTCCCCCGTGGACAAGCCCGATCGCGGACGGTCAGGCCGACTCGGCCGCCGCGGTCTCCCGGGCTCGGATCAGCGCGTACAGCGTACGGTTCCGCGGGGCCTCCAAGCCGTGACGTTCCGCGGTCCGAAGGATGGCGCCCGTAATCGCGTCGATCTCGGTCCTCCGGCAGTGATACAGGTCCTTAAGCATGCTCGCTCGGTTCGACGCCGTGCGGCGGGCGACGAGCCGCGTCCTTCGGAGGGTGTCTTCGCGGTCCAGCGGCACCCCCTCCGCCGCCGCGACCGCCAGCGCCTCGCGGCCTACTTCGTCGAGGAGCCGGGACAGGTCGCGGTCGCGAACGAGACGCCCGTTCGGGACGCCCGCGAGGGCCGCGAGGGGATTGATCGCCGCGTTCACCACGAGCTTAGCCCAGAGATCCACCCGGATGTCCTTTGAGATCCGCGTACGGAAGCCCGCCTCCTCCAGCACATCGCGGACACGGACCACGTCCTCCGGTTCCACGCCCTGCCAGCCGCCCACCACGGTGTCTCCGATGCCGGCGTGGCGAATCTCCCCGAGGCCCAGGACCGTGACGCCGTGCGACGTGGTGCCCGCGATCACGCGCTTCGCGGTGCGTCCGATGATCTCCGGGTTGTCGAGTCCATTCTGGAGCGTCAGGAACACGGCGGACGCCGCGAATCGCTTGAGGGGGAACATGGCCGCTGCGGTGTCGTAGGCCTTCGTGCTCACGACGATGAGCTGAGGGTGGGCGCCGGGCGGGATGCGCGTCGCGGTCTCCGGGTGGACCACCCGGGCGGTCTTCCCGGTGATCCGCAGCCCGCGGGAACGGATTGCTTCCATGTGGTCGCCTCGTCCCACGAGGGTCACGTCATGCCGCACGGACAGGAGCCCGCCAATCAGGCTGCCCGTTGCGCCTGCACCGAACACGAGGATGTCCACGACCCCGGGATGCGGGAGGTGGGCGAAAACGTTTTCGACGAGATAAGAATATGATTGATTATATAATAACAGGTCAATTTATCTTCCCGGGCGGCTTCCTTTGGCCTCCTTGGACAGCCGGTCGGCGACTCGGAGCGGTTCAGGGTAATGGTCCCGCGTGCTCGCTCGCGCCCACGCGAGAGCGTTCTCCAGGGAGAGCCGATGGCCCACGGAGACGTAGAACGCGCGGGAAGCCCGCGGGGGTCGCCACGCGTATCCTCGCACTTCACCTTGGAGCTCGATGGGGATGGCGCCGTCCTCCGTGCTCTGCGTGGGCCGCGGCGTTCCGGCGAGCGGATGCTTCGCAACCCCTATCGTGGGAAGGTCCAGGGACACGCCCGCGAAGCACGCGAACCCGAAGAGGGCCGGATGGAGACGGCCGTGCCCGTCGACGAAGAGCAGGTCAGGCGTCCGCGAGAGGCCGCGGACGGCCTCCCGAACGGCGGGGAACTCTCGGAAGGCCAGGTACGAGGGGATGTACGGAAAGTCCACGTCGACCGTACGCACCGCGGTCTCGAGAACCTCCAGGGTGGTCGCGTCCAGCAATGCGGCGGCCGCGATCCCCTTCTGGCCCATGTAGGCCACGTCCACGCCGCCCAACGTGCGTACGCTCAAGGGGCCATCCCGCTCTCGCACCTGGGCCGCCAGACGAACCTGTTCATTTCGGAGGTCCGATAGGAGGGAGGGTCCATCGAGGCGGTCTACGAAGGCACCGCGGTCCGCGGGACGTGGGGGGGACTCCCTCGACCTCGCAGGGAGAGGTGCACCCGCCCGGGAAAGGACGGGCCGACCGTCGGCGCGCACGACCTGCCCTCCCGGGTCGAGGTACGGGCGTTCCGCGAGCCACTCCGCGACCGCACGGGCCGCGCGGACGTCGCCGAGGGTTCGCGCGACGACCCCGCAAGTCGCGACCTTGCCGTGGGGGATGCTCGCGACGGTCGCGGCCAGCGCCTCCTCGAATCGGATGCTCACTGCGTCCCACATGCGGTCAGGTCCACAAAACCTTGCGGATACTCCCGCAGCGCTTTGCGTACGCCCGCCCATCGCTAGGGTCGAGTCGCCCTCGGCCCCTATCTTCCTCGAGCGCACAGCCGCATCGCATAAGAACCCAGGTACGAATCCTGGGTGCATGGTGTCTGGGCTCGTGGACCGGGAAACCGTCTTGAAGTCGTCCCGATCCTACTATGCGAATCGCGCGTTCTACTACGACCTCCTCGCGCAACGCAAGAACCGCGACCCCGCAACCGAGAAGGAACTTGAGTTCCTCGAACGCGTGTTCAAGGACCAGGCGACTCGCTCGGTACGGCGTGTCCTCGATGTCGCCTGTGGAGGCGGGCGTCACGTGGTCGGCCTTGCGCGAAGGGGATACGAATGCGTGGGCCAAGACCTCACGCCCGATCGCGTGGCCATGGCCCGAGCTCGGGCCAAGCGCTCCGGGCTCTCGTTGCCTCTTTCTCAGGGAGACGCGACGAGACTCCCCTACACATCTGAATTCGATGCGGTCTTGGCCCTCTACATCCTCTTTCTCCTGCCGAGCGATGACGATGTGGCGAAATGCCTCCGCCAAGCCCACAACTCTCTCCGACGCGGCGGGCTCTTCGTGTGCAACGTGTTCAACCCCTTCTCGTCGGGACCCCGCAGCCTGGGACGCCTGATCCAGCGCCAACGCCAGGTCGTGAAATCGCGAGCCCCGGGCATCCGGATGACGGAGATGAGTCAGTTCCAAGACATCGACCCCATGCGCGGCTGGGGATGGCTATCCGAGAGCATCGAGATCGAGGCGCCGGATGGCCGCCACGAATTCCGGGACCGGGAACGCCTCCGCTTCTTTACGTATTCGGACATCATCCGCATGTTGGAGGATGCCGGTTTCCGTGACCCCGCCTGCTACCCGGATTGGATGATCCGCCCGAGGCGTATGCCGCAGGCGAAGTGGCTCGTGTTCACGGCCCGAAAGTGAGCCGCACGCGACCCAGGAACGATCGGGCGGATAGGCGGTCATTCGTCCCCCTCGTGTTGTGGCGGCCTGTCACTACATCCAAACGGAGCTACCGAGCGAGCTCGTGGATTCCGTGAAGGCGTGTCCGGCGGGGGAGCTCGGTACGAGGGGGGTTCGCGACGCAACTCGAAGCCCGGACGCGACAGCGCCAGCATACCACCTTCACCACTAGACCGTAGAGTGTGGTGGGCGCCCCACAAAACCTTTCTAGCCTTCCCCCCATCGGCCGCGGACCGATGTCCCTCCTCCTGAAGAACGGCCTCGTCGTCACGCAGGATTCCGGACGCCGCATCGTGCGCGGAAACGTCTTCGTGGACGGAGGTCGGATTGCGGCGATCGGCGAGACGCAGGACCGCGCGGACGAAGTCCTGGACTGCTCGGGCTGCGCTGTCCTCCCCGGCCTCATCAACCTCCACCAGCACGCGGCCAACACGCTCCTCCGAGGCATCGCGGACGACATGCCGCTCGAGGAGTTGCTGACGAAATCTTTCGCAATCGACGCGAAGCTCACCCGGCGGGACGTGCAGATTGGCGCCCTCCTCGCCTGCCTCGAGATGATCCGGTCGGGGACCACGAGCTTCCAGGACCTCTTCTACTGGGAGGACGAGGTCGCCCGGGCCGTGCGGGAGTCCGGGATGCGCGGTTTCCTGTCGTGGGTGACGCTCGACTCGGCGTACACGACCCAGCACGGCGACCCGGTGAAGAACGCGGACGCGTTCGTCGCGAAGCACCTCGGCGACCCGCTCGTCACGCCCTCCGTAGGCGTCCAAGGCGTCTACGTCGCGTCCGAGGAAACGTTTCTCCGCGCCCGCGAGGTCGCCACCCACCGCGACGTGCGCCTCCACGCGCATCTCTCCGAAACTCGGAAGGAGGTCTACGACCACGTCGCGAAGACCGGGATGCGTCCCGCGGAGTGGCTCGAGAGGATCGGCCTTCTCGATCCGCGGCTGAACGTCGCGCACGCCGTGTGGCTCACCCTCAACGAGGTGCGCATCCTCGCTCGCCACGGCGTGAGCGTCGCCCACTGCCCCGTCTCGAACATGAAGCTCGCCTCGGGCGGCGTGGCGCCCGTTCCCGAGATGTTCGCCCAGGGCGTGAGCGTGGGCCTCGGGACCGACTCGCCCCTGTCCAACAACTCCGCGGACCTCTTCGCCGAGATGAAGACGGCCTCCCTGCTCCACAAGGCGACGCGCTGGGACGCGCGCGTTCTCCCTGCTCAGACCGCGCTCGACATGGTCACCATCGACGCCGCGGAGGCCCTCCACGTCAGCGAGCGTCTCGGCTCGATCGAGGTGGGGAAGCGCGCCGACCTCGCCGTGGTGAATCTGCGGCGTCCCCACACCACGCCTTTTTATCCGGCAAACGTCATCAGCCATCTCGTCTACTCGAGCCGAGGCAGCGATGTCCAGACGACGATCGTCGACGGCCAAGTTCTCATGGCCGGGGGAGTTGTGCGGACCGTCGACGAAGATGCGGTCCTCGAACGCGCCCAGGAGACCGCGCGGGAGCTTTTCGAGGCGTGATCCGTGATCTGCGGGGTGGATGAGGCAGGCCGAGGCCCCGTGCTGGGTCCCTTGGTCGTGGCCGGCGTGCTGGTCGAATCGGACGTACCCCTCCGTCATCTGAACGTGCGGGATTCGAAGAAGCTCTCCCCGGAACGGCGCGAGCTCCTCGCGCCGGAGATCGAGAAGGTCGCGAAGTCCGAGGTCGTCGTGGTGCCTGCCTCGGACATCGACGTGATGCGCGCGCAGATGTCCCTCAACGATTTCGAGGCCCATCTCTTCGCCTCGGTGATCGAGAAACTCCACCCGGAGACCGCCTACGTCGACGCGGTCGACGTGGACGAGATCGAGTTCAAGCGGTCCATCCTGAAGCAGCTCCCTTTCGAGGTCGAAGTTGTCTCCCAGCACGAGGCGGACGATCTCTTCCCCGTCGTGAGCGCGGCCTCCATCGTTGCCAAGGTCCGCAGGGACGCGGAGATGCGCAAGATCGAGGCGGAGATCGGGGAGCCCGTGGGTTCCGGCTACCCGTCGGACCCTCTGACGATCGCATTCCTGGAAAGGTGGATTAGGGCGAAGGGGTCTCCGCCGCCCTACACTCGGTTGACGTGGGACACCACGCGCCGCCTCCTCGCGGAGGCGAAGAACCGGAAGCTGGAGGAATTTGGGCGGGGCAAGGCATGAAGGAGCTGCTCGAGAACCTGGTCGCGAAGTTCAACGCGAAGGTGGACGCGGACCCCGCGTTGAGCGCGGAGGTCGGGGACCTCCAGAAGACCGTGCTCATCGAGCTGTCCAACGGGGCGAAGTGGCACTTCACCCTGAAGGACCGGCATGTGGCGGGCATCCTGGACGGAGGCGTCGACCGCGCGGACATCGCCCTGCTGACGGACGAGGAAACGCTCCGCGGTCTCCTGCTCCGCGAAATCGGCCCCTTCAAGGCCTACGCGACGGGGAAGCTGAAGTTCAAGGGCAGCCTCGATGACCTCCTCCGATTCCGCAAGTTCTTCTGACGGCCGCCCGCGTAAGGTTTAAGCGCGAGGGGCCAATCCTCTCGAGCCGCGATAGCGGGGTGGGGTAGCCAGGATATCCCGTCGGGCTCATACCCCGGGACTCCCGGGTCCCCGGTGAGACACCCGGAGATCGATGGTTCAAACGGCACCGAGGACCCGCCTCGGTCCCTGAGATTCCATCCCCCGCTATGCCCCCTTTCGGAGCCCGAGCCGGTCTCCGTGGGCCTCGCCCACCATCGCTATCCTTGATTCTCACATCGGAACGTTTATGGGAGCACCCCTCGTCGGGCGAAATGTCTCCAGGCCGAAGTCCATGGAACGTGTCAAGACGGGCGTCGAAGGCCTCGACGCGATGCTGACCGGCGGCTTGCTGCCGACCCGTCCGTACATCATCTCCGGACCCACGGGCAGCGGCAAGACGATCCTGGCCACCGAGTTCCTCCTCGACGGTCTCAAGCGCAACGAGCCCTGCCTCCTCGTCACCCTGGACGAACCGCCCATCGAGGTCAAGTCCAACATGACCATGTTCGGCTGGAACCTCGATCGGCTCAAGATCTTGGACGCCACGCCGGACGTGCGCGCGCACAAGCGCCAGCGGTCCGTGATCGACGTGGGCACGGCGCTCGATGTGCGGGACATGGAGGACGTCCAAGACATCCGTCAATCGTCCCAGATCCGTGCGCTCGAGGTCACGGTCCACAGTGTCCAGAAGATGATCAAGCAGGAGTTCTTCGGACGCTTGGAGAGAACCAAGGAGCGGTACAAGCGGATCGTCGTCGACTCCATGACCGCGCTCAAGATGTTCTCCATGGAGGGCGAAGACAGCCGCATCCTCATCCAATCCTTCATGCGGTTTCTCTCCGAGCTCGAGGCGACCACGCTCATCGTGTCCGAGCACCTCGACCGAAAGGCCATCGAGACGGAGTTCTTCCTCGGGCGCGGCGAGATCCGTCTCCACAAGTGGGTGGACAGCACGACCGTGCGGCGCGCCATCTCCATCGAGAAGTTCCGCGGCAGCCGCTTCGATGACCACGTCCGACCCCTCGCCATCACGGGCGACGGGCTTGTGGTCTATGCGGACCAGCAGGTCGCGATGACAAACGGCGTGGGCACCCACGGCAGCGAAACCCTCCTGGAGATGCGGATCATCGACGACATCTCGAACGTCTTCGAGGCCGCGCTCCGCAAGGTCGAGGAGGCCCAGCGCCGGCAGATCCCCGTGCGGGACGTTGAGGTGTCCCTCTCCCGCGCCATGCTCCACTTCCAGCGCAAGAACTACCAGAAGGCGATGAAGCAGGCGTTGGCCTGCAACTCGGAGCTCGAGCAGCGCCTGGGCATCGTCCCGCCGCCGCCCGCGACGCCGGTGCCTCCGCCGCCGAAGCGGGTGACCCCATGAGCGCCGTGCCCAAGATCCGTACCGGGGTGCCGGGCATGGACAAGATGCTCCATGGCGGCCTCGTCCCGGGACGTCCCTACATCCTCTCGGGTCCGCCCGGCGCGGGCAAGACGATCATGAGCGTGCAGTTCCTCCGGGAAGGGCTCGAGGGCGGGGAACGCTGCCTCTTCGTGGCCCTCGAGGAGCCGCCGAACGAGCTCAAGCTCAACATGCGGCCGTTCCGCTGGAACCTGGACGACCTCGAGGTCCTGGATGCGAACTCGGACATCCGAAGGTTCGAGCCCACCCCCATCCTCGAGATCTCCACGGAGGAGGAGCCCATCCGCCTGCGCGACCTGGACGACCGCATCCGGAAGACCCCCGACTTCGAGAGCCGCGAGGTCACCGTCCACTCCCTGCAGCAGCTCCTCAAGAACCTCTTCCTGAAGCGGCAATACCAGCGCGTCGTGATCGATTCGATCACCGCGCTGAAGTACTTCTGCATGCGCGAGTTCGAGGAGACGCTCACGACGCAATCGTTCATGCGCTTCCTGGCGGAGTCCAAGGTCACGTCGCTCTTGACCCTCGAGCTCCCCGAGGAGGGCGAGGTTCCTCCGGAGGCCTTCCTGGCGCGCGGCGAGATCCGGCTGCACAAGTTCCGCGACGACACGGGGATCAAGCGGTTCATCTCGATCGAGAAGTACAAGGGCTCCAGCCACGATGACGTCGTGTACCCGTTCGATATCACGAACACGGGTTGCGTGATCCAGAGCGGGGCGTCGAAGGGCGTCGCCGCGAGCCTCTGAGTGCGCTCCCTCCCGCGGATGCCATCCTCCTTTGTCAACGGGCCGCGTCCGACAAATGTATGACTACTTTTAAATACCCTCACCCCGATGCGCCACAAAGTCAGAATCCATCGGGATGGGATGGTTCAATGAAGTCGCTTCTGAACGAAGCCCTCGCTCGGCACCAAGAGGCACAGGAACAGGAAGAGAAGGAGAAGGCCGCGGCCGCCGCGAAGCCGGAGGCCGCGAAGACCGCGGACGACGCGGATATCGAGAAGATCGTGGAGTCGATCAACGTCTCGATCAAGATCGTGGGCTGCGGCGGTGGCGGCTCGAACACGATCGACCGCTGCAGCGAGGCCGGGATCACCGGTGCGCAGCTCTGCGCGATCAACACGGACGCGAAGCACCTCCTCTCCGTCCATGCGCCGAAGAAGATTCTCATCGGGAAGCGCCTCACGAAGGGCCTCGGTGCCGGTGCCCTACCCGAGGTCGGCGAGCAGGCCGCCCACGAGAACGAGGAGGAGATCCGGACCTTCATCCGCGGCGCGCACGTCGTGTTCATCACCGCAGGCATGGGCGGCGGAACCGGGACCGGCGCGGCGCAGTACGTGGCCCATGTCGCCAAGGAAGAGGGTTCGCTCACCATGGGCGTCGTCACGATGCCCTTCAAGTCCGAGGGCCGAATCCGCATGGAGAACGCGGAGGCGGGCCTGGACAAGCTCCGCAAGTTCTGCGACACGACGATCGTGATCTACAACGACAAGCTCCTGGAACTCGTCCCGCGGCTCCCAATCAACGCCGCGTTCAAGGTGGCCGACGAGATTCTCATGCAGTCCATCAAGGGCATGACGGAGATCATCACGAAGCCCGGGCTCGTGAACCTGGACTACGCCGACCTCATGACGATCATGAAGGGCGGCGGCGTCGCGATGATCGGCATCGGCGAGAGCGACGAGGAGCGGGACCGCGTGGAGTACGCGATCAACGAGGCCCTCGAGTCCCCGCTGCTCGGCGAGGTGGACCTGACGCACGCTCGCGGCGTGCTCGTCCGCGTGGTGGGTGGCCCGGACCTGACCGTCTCCGAAGCGGAGAAGGCCGCGGAGATCGTCGGGCAGAAGGTGAACCCGCAGGCCCGGATCATCTGGGGCTGCTCCGTGGAGCCCGATCTGGCGAATACGGTCCAGGTGCTCCTCGTGATCACGGGAGTCAAGTCCAAGTCTCTGCTCGGCAAGGAAGTGAACACCGGGGCCGTCCGCCTCGGCACCTCTTCCGACGTCGATGAGGTACGCTGACCTCCTCCACTTTTTTCTCCCCAACCTTTTTCCTTCTCCCTTTCCTCTCGGGTCAGCGTGAGCACCCATCGCCCGAGGTACCGATACATCGCGTTCCGGGTCGAAGGGGATCGCCCCTTCCGCCGCGACGAGGTGCTCGACGCCTTGCACGCGCTGAGGGATCCCTTGTGGCTCGTGGGGTTCCAGGACCCGAAGGGCCTCGTGCGGTGCACCCACCTGCGGAAGGACGCCACGATCGAGGCGCTCAAGACGATGGCCACCATCGCGGGCATTCCCGTGCGGGTCACCACGCTGGGCACCTCGGGGACCATTCGGCGTGCGACGGAGAAGTATCTCTCCTGAGGATCTCGTGCCTCCGGGCCGTTCGAAAGAAGGCTTATAAGTGACGGGACCATAGTCGGCCCCGCAAGAGGGACGTTATGCAACCGGGCCAGATGGCATACGACAGGGCGATTACGGTCTTCAGCCCCGACGGGCGGCTCTTCCAGGTCGAGTACGCCCGCGTGGCGGTCACGCGAGGCAACACGACGGCGGGACTGAAGTTCAAGAACGGGATCGTCCTCATGGCCGACAAGAAGATCGGCTCCCGGTTGGTCGAGACCTCGTCCATCGAGAAGATCTTCCAGATCGACGAGCACATCGGTGCGGCGACCTCGGGGCTCGTGGCCGACGCCCGCGTCTTGATCGACTACGCCCGGCTGGCAGCCCAGATCAACAAGGTCACCTACAGCGAGAAGATCGGCGTGGACCTCCTCGTCAAGAAGATCTGCGACTACAAGCAGAACTACACGCAGTACGGCGGTGTCCGGCCCTTCGGGACCGCGCTCCTGGTGGCCGGGGTGGATGACATGGGAACGCACCTGTTCGAGACGGACCCCAGCGGGGCGCTCGTGTCCTACAAGGCGGGGTCCATCGGTGCGGGCCGCAACGCCGTCATGGAGCTCTTCGAGGAGAAGTACAAGGAAGGCATGGCGCAGGACGAGGCGATCCTCTTGGGCCTCGAGGCCCTTCAGAAGGCGTCCGAGGGGGAAAAGCTCGACGGTAAGACGATCGAGGTCGGGCTAGTCGCCGAGGGCCAGAAGTTCCGCCGGCTGAGTGAGCAGGAAGTCGCCGCGTACCTCGCCAAGTTGCCGGCCGCCGCCTAGGCGAGGCCATGCCCAAGGAGCTTCGCTCGGACCGCCGCGACGACATCTTCAAGGAATACGTCATCGCCCGAATCGAGAAGTCGGGCGAGAAGTTCGAGGTTCTGGTCAAGCCCGACGCCGTGCAACGCCTCCGGGACGGCAAGGACATCGACCTGATGGCCGAGCTCGCGATCGACGAGATCTTCAAGGATGCCCACAAGGGTTCCAAGGCCTCCGAGGAGAAGATGCAGGAGTTCTTCGGCACCACGGAACCGCTCAAGGTAGCGAAGAACATCATCCGCCACGGCGAGATCCAGCTGACCACGGACCAGCGCCGCCAGATGCTCGAGCAGAAGCGGAAGCAGATCGTCCAGTACATCGCCCAGAACGCGATCAACCCGCAGACGAACACGCCGCATCCGCCGCAGCGCATCGAGATCGCCATGGAGGAGGCCAAGGTCCACATCGACCCGTTCAAGGGCGTCGAGGAGCAGGTCAAGGAGGTGCTGGATTCCCTGCGGCCTCTGATTCCGATTCGGTTCGAGAAGGCGCGCATCGCGGTGCGCCTGAGTGCGGAGGACAGCGCGAAGTGCTACGGCGACCTCAAGTCGTTCGGCACGATCCTGAAGGAAGAGTGGTCGCCCACGGGCGCCTGGATTGGCGTCGTGGAGATGCCCGCGGGGATGCAGACGGACTTCTTCGACCGGATCAACGCGAAGACGAAGGGCAACGCGGAGATCAAGGTCCTGAAGGCGGACCAGAGGATCTGACGCTCCCCGCGAACAACCAGCACGGACCGGCAGCCTTCAAGCCTTGGGAGTCGCTGGGGATGGCTAGGAGGTTGCCGCATGCCGAATCCCGTTCGTACCCTGGGCATCGCGTCCGTTGTCGTCGGAGCGGTCCTCACCGGGATCGGGGCTTTGGACTTCTGGGTCTACCTCTTCTGGCGGACTGGCGGTAACGCATTCTGCTCCGGGAACACGTGCTATCAGATTATCGCGGAACCGCCCCCATGGTACTACGCGGCGGTTCTCCCTGCCGGCCTCGCCGTTCTTGTGACCGGGATTCTCCTGGTTCGGCGAGGCGGACGGGCGGCGTCGAGCCCCTGAACGGCGCAGCTCCGTCCCGCGCCGTCTGGGCGGGGAAGCAGTGCGGTACACGAGGCTCCTGGCAAGGCAAAGGCTCAAGTAGCCGCCTCCGTTTCGACGCCCCTGCGTGAGAGAGAGTATTCAATGGAAGGCAGCGGGGCGGCGCTTCGCCAGATTGTCATTCCTGGCGAGGTCGTCGGTGGACCTGGGCTGAAACCGGGTCCCGGGACGTTCAAGTCGGGAGGCCAGATTCTGGCCTCCCAGCTGGGGATTCGGTCCGAGCGCGAGGGGCATGTGACCGTTATCCCGCTGAACGGCCGCTACCTGCCCCAACGCGGCGACGCCGTCGTGGGCGAGGTCATCGACTTCGGTCCTTCGCACTGGCTCGTGGACATCAACGCACCGTATCCGGCCCCACTTCATGCCACGGAGTCGCCCTGGCGGGTCGAGTTCGGCGACACGGCCCGCTACATGAAGGTGGGTGATGCGATCCTCGCCTTCGTCCTGAGCGTGGACGAAATCAAGCGGATCCAGCTCACGATGCAGGACCGGGACGCGCGGAAGCTGAGCGGCGGGATGCTCATCGAGATCGCCCCCACGAAGGTCCCCCGGGTGATCGGGAAGCAGGGCAGCATGGTCTCCCTGATCAAGGACCTCACGCGCACCCGGATCTACGTGGGCCAGAACGGTCGGATTTGGATCGACGGACCCGAGGACGCGGCCGCCACGGCGGCCCTCGCGATCCGGTTCATCGAGGAGCGGGCCCAAGCGTTCGGCCTGACGGAGGCCGTTCGGGACCTGCTGGAACGCGAAACCCGGAAGACGGGTCGGTCCCCGTAAGGGGAGGCATGCCATGGAAGACGTAGAGCACATCGAGAAGGAAATGAAGTTGATCGACGAGAAAGGGATCCGGCTCGACGGCCGGAAGTTCAACGAGCTCCGCCCCGTCCGCATCGAGGCGGGCGTGCTCAAGCGCGCGGACGGGTCCGCGTACATCGAGTGGGGCGGCAACAAGGTCCTCGCCGCGGTCTACGGTCCACGGGAGGCCCATCCGCGGCACATCCAGGACCCCGCCCGGGCCCTCGTTCAATGCCGATACAACATGGCGCCTTTCAGCGTCTCGGACCGGAAGCGGCCCGGGCCCGACCGCCGGTCCGTGGAGATTTCCAAGGTGATCTCGGAGGCCTTCTCCTCCGTGGTGTTCAAGGAGCAGTTCCCGCGGACGTCCGTGGACATCTTCATCGA
Organism: Thermoplasmata archaeon; assembly: GCA_035632695.1. NCBI lineage: Archaea > Methanobacteriati > Thermoplasmatota > Thermoplasmata > Thermoplasmata archaeon. The sequence continues at coordinate 4,638 of DASQGG010000019.1, read as the reverse complement.
AGTCCTGCAGGCCGACGCGGGCACGCGATGCGCCGGGCTCACGGCGGCATCCGTCGCCCTGGCGGATGCCGGCGTCCCCATGCGGGACCTCGTCGCCGCATGTGCGTCCGGCAAGATCGGCGGCGTCGTGTGTTTGGACCTGAACAAGGAGGAGGACAACTTCGGCGACGCGGACTGCCCCATGGCCGTCGTCCGCAGCACGGGGGAGATTGTCCTGCTCCAGATGGACGGCCACCTCACGTTCGACGAGTTCCAGAAGGCCATGGAGCTGTCCCTCGGCGCGGCGGAGAAGCTGTTCGAGCTCCAGCGCGACGCCCTGCGGCGTCGGTACAGCGTCACCCTCGAGGAAATCCTGAAGGAGAGTCCGCCGGCCCCTGCAGCGCCTCCGGAGGAACCCCGCGACTACCCACCGCCCCCCGAGGAACCGGGAGCCTCGCCGGACATGGACAAGGAGCTCCGCGACGAGGACTTCGGCCCGGAGGGGATCTGATGAGCGAGGAAATCGTCTCGGACCTCATGCGGGCCCATATTTACCGGCTCGCGCAGCGCGGGGAGCGCATGGACGGTCGGGGCATCGAGGATCCGCGGAAACTCACGATCGATCGGAAGTACGTCGGGACGGCGGAGGGCAGCGCCCGGGCGAGGCTCGGCAACACAGACGTCCTCGTGGGGATCAAGATGTCCACGGGCGAGCCGTATCCGGACACCCCGGATACCGGCGTCCTGTCGACGAGCCTCGAGCTTGTTCCCATGGCGAGCCCCACGTTCGAGGCCGGACCGCCCAAGCCCGAAGCGATCGAGATCGCACGAGTCATCGACCGCGGCATCCGCGAGTCCAAGATGGTGAACGTCGAGAAGCTGTGCATCAAGCCGAAGGAGAAGGTCTGGGTCCTGTTCATCGACATCCACGCGCTCGACTACGACGGGAACCTGTTCGACGCGGGCTCGTACGGGGCGGTCGCCGCCATCGCATCGACCGTCGTGCCGGCGAAGGCCCAGGGGGTCGGAGACGACTTCGCCCTGCCCGTGGAGCACTGGCCCGTGAGCGTGACGTTCGCGAAGATCAAGGACCTGATCCTCCTCGACCCGGACCTCGACGAGGAGCGCATGGCGGATGCGCGCCTCACCGTGACCACGGACGAGAACGGGGACATCCGGGCCATGCAAAAAGGCTTAAATGGAAGCTTCTCCTACGACGAAATCAAGCGGTGCATCGAGACGTCCCAGAGGGTGGGGCGGCAGGTGCGTCCGATGTTGCAGGGGTCCTGAGGGCGTTTATGGCGCGTCGCACTCGACAGGTTGGCGTCGTCGGCCGCTACGGCCCGCGCTACGGGGTGCGCATCCGGCGCCGGGTGCAGGAAATCGAGGAGGCGCGGCGGGCGAGTCACGTCTGCCCGAAGTGCCAGGCTCCTGCGGTCCGCCGCCGCTCCTCGGGCGTCTGGCAGTGCCACCACTGCGGCCATGTCTTCGCGGGCGGCGCGTACCGACCCGTGATCACGACCTCCTTCAAGCGCGAACTCGAGCCCAGCGCGCCCGCCGTCGAGGCCAAGGAGACCAAGGAGCCGAAGGCCGCCAAGGAAGGCAAGAGCAAGGCCGAGGGGGCGTGACCATGTACAAGTGCGCCAAGTGCCTCGAGCCCATCCGCACGAACATCAACACGGTCGGGATCCAGTGCGAGCGCTGCGGTTCCAAGATCTTCTACAAAGAACGGCCCAACGTGAAGAAGGTCGTCAAGGCCCGGTGACCATGCCGAGGGCCACGATCATCCTGGAAGGACCCGAGGCGTCCGTGGTGCGGATGGCGCTGTCCCCCGAGGCGGGCCGGGACGTCCCCCACGCGCACGTCTCCGTGGCGGGGACCGCCCGTCGCCTCACGATCACCATCGACGCGCATGACACCGGCGCGTTGCGCGCCGCGGTGAACTCGTACTTGCGGTGGTCCGATGTGGCCGCGCGCGTGCGGCGAGAGGTGACGGAATGAGCATGAAGGAGATATCGCCCCAGTTGCAGAACCAGATCGCCCAGTACCAGCAGCTCCAGCAGCAGCTCCAGCTTCTCGCGCAGCAGCGCCTGCAGCTCGAGGCGAAACTTCGGGAGATCGAGGGCACGCTCGAGGAACTCAACAAGCTCACCGGCGAGACGCCGATCTACAAGAGCATCGGAATGCTCCTCGTGCGCCAGGACGATCGCGAGGCTCTGAAGAAGGAGCTCGAGGACCACAAGGAGACGCTCACCGTGCGCGTGAAGTCGATTCAGAAGCAGGAGAAGTCCCTGTCCGAGCGCTACGAGCAGCTCGGCGAGAAAATCCAGGCCGCGCTCGGCGGCACGCCCGGGAAGGCTCCCGCGGACGAGACCTGATCTCGCTCGAGGGCGAGCCCGCAAACCCTTATTTCGGTGGCGGAAAACCTCCGCAAATTCCGTGCGAGAACGTAGCGCCCTCTTGCCGCTGTCCCCCTCATGCCGGGGCCTCACGGCCTCGGCTCTTTCCCCTTCGCAACCCCGAGCCGTGGCACCGCCCTGAAGGTCGGAGATGTTCGCCCGCAGCCCGAGGTAGTCGTCCCGGCCAACTCGGGGCGGGCGAGGTTGCATTCACTTATGCCGCTGCCCGTCATTGCCGCAGAGGGAGAGTGGTCCGCCGTGGGCATGTACACTTCGTTACGCCGCATCACAACGGAACAGTTGGCGAGCTTGCAGACGAATCCAGGGCTGACGGCGAGATACGTAGACCCCGATGACGACGAATATGGATGGGCGGAGGGGTTCCCTCAAGGTCCGGTTCTCGACCTGGACAAGTCGTGGCAGGTGCTCCACTATCTGCTCAACGGCGACCCGGTGGGAGGCGAGCCCCCGCTGAAGGACGCGGTTATGGGGAGGACCGCAATCGGCGAGAGCATGGCGTACGGCCACGCTCACTACCTGACCCCGGACCAGGTCAGCGCCGTGGCCAACGCCCTGAACGGCATCGAAGAAACCCGTCTTCGGGCGGCGTTCGACCCCGCGAAACTTGATGAAGCCAAGGTGTACCCCGGAGCTTGGCTACCAAGGATTCCAGCACCCGAACCTAAGGGTTTGTTCCGGGGACGCAATGCGCGATCCGAGGCCATCGCGCAGGCTCGTTCAAGGCAGATGACCGAGTTTCTCGACTTCGCCATGGGCAGGTACCGCGCCCTCGTGGCGTTCTATCACGAAGCTGCGACAAAGGGCGAAGCCGTGCTCGTCTGGATTGCCTGAACGACGTTCTGGGCGACGGTCACGTGGAGACGAACGCAACACGTTTGTTCCGGGCTGCGGCCCAATCGCAAACCTTGAGGGCGTCCTCCGTGCCCGTATCGTACGCCTCGGCCCATTCTGAGAGCCAAGAATCCTCGAAGTACTTCGCCCACTTCCCCTCCGAGACGTGCCGGGCTTTCTCTCGAAGGATGGGGTCATCTCGAAGCCGTTGCATCGTAGCCCGCAATTCCTCCAAGGCGGCCTTCGCCACAGCGGGGGCCTGCCACGCCGCCTTCGCCTCCTCTTCGCTGCCACCGTAGATCGTCGTGTCGAGGCGCTTCAGCGCCTCCACCGTGGCACGTTGCAGCCCGAGAACGTTAACCACCTCGGGGAACCAAATCCAACCCGCAACGATGTCCGCAAGGGGTTTGCCGTCCGTCCGCTCTTCGACAGGGACGGTTGTCTCGCCTTCGACCTTGACGCTGACCGTGATTCCCATCGCACGGTCGATGATTGCCGGAGAGTTTAGCCCTTCCTGCCGACGCGGGGGATTTGCGCCAGAGTCTGTTGCCGCAAACCCTTATATCGCCAGGTCCCTTGGCGAGTTCGTGGCGGACGACGAGGTCGAGGACTCGACGGATGAATCGGCCGACGAGGGGGCCGAGGAGGCGCCGAACGAAACCGACGACGCGTCGGAATCCGCCTCCGCGGAGCAGGCCAAACCCGTCCTCACGGCGCGCAAGCAGCCCGTTGCGCCCGTCCGGTCCACGAAGGGCAGCTTCACCCGCTTCATGATGATCTTTCTAGTTCTCCTCGCGGTCGTCGCGATCTTCGATCCGACGATGAGCCAGGGCTTCGGCGCGCTCGCCGGCTACATCCTCTTCCCGGTGATTGGGTTCGGCGGCAGCGCGCCTGTCCTCACGCTCCTGATCGCGGGGATGATGACCACGGGTATCTCGTCGATTCTCCGGGACCACTATACGGACTGGATCAAGATGGTCCGGGTTCAGAAGACCACCGGCGCTTGGCAGCGCGCCCTCCGCGAGGCCATGCGGAAGGGGAACAAGTCCGAGGTCCAGAAGCTGAACAAGATCCGGGAAGGCTTCATGAAGGAGCAGATGGACGTCCAGGTCAACTCCATGAAGCCCCTCGCCTGGACCTTCTTCCTTTTCATCGTGCTGTTTGCGTGGCTCAACGTCTTCGTGAACCAGACCCTCGCGATCACGGGCGGCCAGTACTTCGCGGTCCCCTGGGCCACGAACGTCTACGTGACCTACGTTCCGTTCCTCCTGCCCTCCTGGGTGCTCATGTACTCCCTCCTCGCGCTCCCGGTGGGCCAGATCCTCACGCGCGTGCTCAAGTACGTCCGCTTCCGGCGGAAGCTCGAGGCCCTCGGCCTCTCGCTGAAGCCGGAAGGCGCGTGAGGGCG
>DASQGG010000018.1 GCA_035632695.1 Thermoplasmata archaeon | reverse complement strand
TGATCGTGTTCGTGAGGAACGAAACGTTGCCGGTCGCGGAGAAGAGCTCGATACCAAGGGCGAGGCCACCAACTCCTCCGTTGCCCCCCGCCAAGGTGTTGGACGACCCGCCGTCTCCACCGCGGCCGCCCTGGATGGTCGTCAGCGTATTTCCCTGAATGGAAACCGTAGTCGCGGCTCCGATCGCGATTCCGGCGGCCGGCCCGCCGTTCCCACCCGGGCTGCCCGCGAGGGCACCCCCGTTCGCCCCGTCACCGCCACGCCCTCCGCGGATCGTGTCCATCGTGTTTTGCCGGATGATGACAGTCCCCGTGGCGTTGACTAGAATCCCCGCGCCGGTCTGTCCCTCCGCACCCACCCCGGCATCCTTGGCGAAGACGCCTTGGATGGAATTGCCGGTGATGTTCACGGAGGACTGGTGATCGATGAACATGCCCAGCGCGTACGTGCCGCTCACGTTCGTGAGCCGGTTATCGAGGATTCTGGCCGACCCTGACGTCGTCGTTTGAATTCCGACCACCGTGCCGTTAATCGAGTTCCGGTTGAGCGTTGCGGTCGAGGACGTGAGGAGGACTCCGACCGCGCCGATTCCGTGGGCGTCAATGTCGTTGTCCGCGACCACGGACGACGAGGACTCGAGGTGGATGGCGCCGCCGGCCAAGAGAATCGTGTTGTTGTTGATGGCAGGCGAGCTGGACCGTGCGGTGACCGCCACTTGAACCCGGGTCAAGTTGGACCAAGTGACCGAGCCCGTGGAGCCACCATCGAACTGGATGCCCGCCCATGCGATCACCGCCGTCTGGTTGTTGAGGAAGTCGATCATGTTCCCCCGGGCCCCGTTCGCGTTCAGCGTGCCGTTAACGTACAGACGGACGCCGGGGTCCGCTTTCACGGTGACACCGGGTTCAATGGTGAGGACGCAGCCCACGTCCACCACGGCACTGCGATTGAGAATCCAGGTGTCCCCCGTCAGCCAGGTGACGGCCGGGTTGCCCTTGCAGATTGAACCCCAGGCGTAGAACGGTCCGGCCGCGGCCACCCGGGGCGCCAGGACCACGAGACCGACCAGGGTGGTGGCGACGAGGACAAGAACGACCGCCACGCTGGGCCCGCGGTGCCTGAAGCTGGACGCGTCCATGGTGAGCACTCCTGGGAGGGAAGATGTGCGGGCGGCGTTGTTCCCACGATATATTAGGCAAAGGGCGCCGTTACCGACCGTGATAATGGATTGCATGCGAGGGACGGGGAAGCTTCATTAGCCGGTCCCAGGTTGGGCGCCACGATGGCCGAGGACGTGCTGGATATCATCTTCTCGCCCCGGTCCATCGCCGTCGTCGGCGCCTCCCGCCAGCCGGGGAAGATCGGTTACGAGTTGGTCCACAACCTGGTCATCAACGAGTACAAGGGTCGCATCTATCCCGTGAACCCCAAGGCGCAGGCGATCCACGGCCTGCCCTGCTACCCGAGCGTCACCGCGCTGCCCGAGCCCGTGGACCTGGCGATCATCACGGTCCCCGCGGCGGTCGCCCTGCCCGCGGTCGAGGAGTGCGGGAAGAAGGGGATCCGGGGGCTCATCGTGATCACGGCCGGGTTCCGCGAGATCGGCGGCGTCGGCTTGGACCGGGAGAAGGAACTCGTGGCCCTGGTCCAGAGGTACGGCATGACCATGATCGGCCCCAACTGCATGGGGGTGATCAACTCCCATCCCGATGTGCAGCTGGACGCCACCTTCGCGCCCACGCCGCCGCTGCGGGGCCACGTATCCCTAATCACACAGAGCGGGGCGCTCGGGGTCGCCATCCTCGAGCACGCGAAGTCCCTCGGCCTGGGGTTCGCCAAGTTCTGCTCCCTCGGGAACAAGGCCCAGGTGAGCCTCAACGACCTCCTGAGCGCGTGGAAGGACGACCCGGAGACCAAGCTGGTCGCCGCGTACATCGAAAACTTCGGCAATCCGAAGAACTTCGTGCGCATCGCCCGGGAGGTCACGAAGAAGAAGCCCGTAATCGCGGTCAAGGCGGGCCGGTCCGAGGCGGGCGGCCGCGCGACGGCGTCCCACACGGGCAGCCTGGGCGGCTCCGACCTCGCCGCGGAGGCCGTCTTCAACCAGACGGGTGTGCTCCGGGCCAACTCGATCGAGGAACTCTTCGACTACACCATGGCGTTCTCCCTCCAGCCGCTGCCCCAGGGCAACCGGGTCGCGGTCATCTCGGACGCGGGCGGACCCGCCATCATGGCCGTGGACGAGCTCGCCGCGCAGGGCCTGAAGCTCGCCGAGTTCACGGACGCGACCGAGGCCTCCATGAGGGCTTGGGCGCCTCCCGATGCGTCCGTCGCGAATCCCATCGACCTGACCCCCGAGGGCTCCCTGGACGACTATCGGAAGGCGCTCGAGGCGGTCCTCGCCGACCCCAACGTGGACGCCGCGATCGCGGTCTACGTGCCGCCCGTGCGGACGGACGAGGTGGAGTGGGCCAAGGTGGTCTGGACGACCGCCGCGAAGTTCCGCAAGCCCGTCCTCTGCAACTTCCTCGGCCGGACCACGGACAGCCCGGGCTTCATGGAGCTCGTGAACCACAGCCTGCCCTCCTACCTGTACCCGGAGAACGCGGCGCGCGCCCTAGCCGCCATGTATCGCTACGCCCAGTACCTCAAACGGGACGAAGGGCACGTCCGGACGTTCGAGGTGTCCCGGGCCACCGCAGGGACCATCTTGGACAGCGCGCTCGGCGAGGACCGGACGCGCCTGACCGAGATCGAAGCCGTGGAGTTCCTGGAGGCGTACGGCCTGACGACGGCGCGGGCGAGGTTCTGCAAGGACATCGACGACGCCGCGCGTGCGGCCCGGGTCCTCGGGTATCCCGTCGTCCTCAAGGCGGTCGGCAAGCAGCTCCTCCACAAGACGGAGCTCCGGGCGGTCGTGCTCGACATCCGGGATGAACGTGCGCTCCGCCTCGAGGGAATGCGGCTCCTCCACCGCATGGAGACCCAAGGGATCAAACCGGACGGCATCCTGGTCCAGGAATACATCTCCCGCGGAAAGGAGGTCATCCTGGGGATGACGCGCGACCGGGTCTACGGGCCCTTCCTCGTGTTCGGGCTGGGCGGCGTCTACGTGGAGTACGTGAAGGACGTTTCCTTCGGGCTCCCGCCCCTCACGGACCAGGATGCGTACCGGATGATCCGCGCGATCCGGACCTACCCACTCCTCGCGGGCGTCCGGGGCGAGGCCCCACGAGACATCGACGCCCTCGCGGAGGCGATCCTCCGGTTCTCCCAGCTCGTCCTCGACTTCGACCAGATCCAGGAAATCGATCTCAACCCCATTGAGTCCCTCGAAGCGGGCAAAGGCTACCGCGCGGTCGATGCGCGGATCATCCTGGCGGCTCCGGAAGCCCCGGATTGAGGGGTCACGGCTTCGCGAGCGGACCGTTCACCTCGATCCGCAGCCCGTCCGGATCCCGGATGTAGGCAAAGGAGCAGGGGACCATGGCGCCAGGAAGCGATGGGCGGATCTCTGGCGTTCGAGCCGTCACGCGACGGCCATGAGGACGATGCCCGCGAAGATGAAGGCGAGGCCCCCGTACTGCACCGGGACCAGGCGCTCGCGAAGAAGGACCGCGGCAAGGCCGACGGTGACCGCGCTGAAGAGTCCGCTCAGGGTCCCGACGATGGCCACGGAGCCCGCCGCGACCCCGAGATTGTACGTGACGAACGCCGCACTGTCCAGGACGCCGACGAGGGCGATGGGACGCACGAACTCCCGAGGGAGGCGTCGCACGTCGGCGATCCCCGCCAGGATGGTAACCCCGATGGCCCCGACTCCGATCACACGCACGTAGGCGGCCGCGGTGAACGCGCCCAGGTCCCCGACGAGGAACTTCAGGGCGAAGTAGAACACCCCGTAGCCCAGGAAGCAGCAGATGGCGCTCACGAGCCCCTTCCGCGCGTCCTTCGCGGGCGGATTGTCCGGGTGGGCCTCCGCCCTCGAGATCAGGACGACTCCTAGCAGGGCGGCGGCGATCCCGGCGACGGCGACGAGGGTCGGCCGGTCGGGCAGGAACAGGAACGCCAGGACCGCGGTGACCGCCGGGAACGTGGAGACGACCGGCGAGACGACGGACAGGACACCGTACTCGAACGCTCGGTACAGAAAGAGGGAGGCGACCACGTTGAGGATCGCCAGGGCGGCGGCGTAGCCCCACATCGGGGTCCAGTGCCAGAAGCCCCGCTCGAGCAGAACGGCGGCGGGGACGAGCAGGACGAGGCTGAACAGCTCCATGTAGAACAGGACGTACAGGTGCCCGATCCGGCGCGCGGCCTGGCGGGCCACGAAGTCCCCGCTCCCGTACCCCAGGGCCGTGGCCAGGCCGTACAGAAGGTCGGACGCCGTGCCCACGAGGACCCCGCCTCCCCGATGAACGGTCGGCACTTAGGGTTGCGGGTCACGTGGACGGGCGGCGGGAAAGACGCAATCGTTGTAGCCTCGCACGCCATACCCCGGGTGCGAGCCCGTGCGGGGAAGCGAATGATCCAGCTCGATGTGGACCTGGCCGACCGACCCGGGGAGCTTGGCAAGATCCTCCGGATGCTGGCCGAGGAGTCGATCAACATCGATGCAATGAGCGCCAACTCGGGTGCGGGTCACTCCTACGTGAGCCTGATCACGGACCAGCCGATCAAGGCGCGGCAGACGCTCGGCAAGGCGGGCTTCGCGTGCACCCAGCGCACCGTGATGGTGGTTACCGTGCCGGACGCCCCGGGCGCGTTCGCGGCACTCGCGAACAAGCTCGGCGCCGCGGGCGTGGACATCGAGAGCGTGGTCCACCTCGAGACGATCGGAGATCGCGTGCAGCTCGCCATCGGAGTGGACAACCTCGATGCGGCGCGTCCCCTCGTGTAGGGATTCGGCCGCGGAGCGATGCGGTTATCGGGTTCGATAACGAGAACGTGCGAATGCCGTAGAAACGCTCAAATGACCGCGCACTCCTATCTCCTCCCACCGCGCGAGAAAGGGAGAGGAGGGCGCATCGTCATGCCAAGGATTAGCGAGCCGGGCGAGAAGAGCCGAGACGCCATCGGGGTCGTCCCGACGGGCTTCGCGACCCGGGGACCGAAGACCATGCCGCGGGTCGACTACGAACGCATTTTCGTCCTCGACAGCCGCACGAACCTCCTGGGGGAGTACGCCCTGAACGACGAGTGTCCCCTGGAGAGTTCGGATCTCATGCGGTCCCTGCCCGTCAGCGGCCTGCGTCACCTCGTCAGCTTCTACCAGGGCGAGTACGCGTATACGCCCTTCAAGGTGGACGACCTCTGGTTCGTGATCCTGACCCGCGGCGTGCCCCGCATCGAGGAGCGCGGCTCCGTGGGGACCCTCCTCGCGGCTGCCCGGATCCACATCCCGCCCATGATCGAGCCGCTCCTCGCCAAGCGAGAGACGGACCTCCGGGCACGCGAGCAGGAATTCGCCCAGCGGGAATCCGAACTCAGCCGGCGTGAGCAACGCGCCTCGATATTGGACGCGAACCTTCGGCTCGCCTCCACGCGGCTGAACGAGATGGAGGCCGACGTCCGCGCACGAGAGGCCAAGTTGGTTACCCTCCGCGACTACGCGGTGCAGATCCAGCGGACGTTCGTACCTCAGAAAGAGGACAAACCGAAGGAGGCGCGCCCCGGACCGTCCTCGTTGGCGGCCCCGTCCTCGTGAGGCGGCGAGCGCCGCGGGCTCAAGAGTTTCTCAGGTTCGATAACCAAGAGCCGCTTCTTAAATAACCTCGTCGGGAGTGGATTTTCGCACGGTGGCAACGCGAGGTCCAGCCCTCGCGGCCGAGGCGGACAGCGCATGCAAGGGGTTCTCGCGACCCTGGTCATAGGCTTCGTCATCAGGGCTCTCGGCCCGGGCCTCGGCGCCATCCTCATGGCGGTCCCTTCGAAGAGGGCCACCCGCGCCCAGCTCAAGAAGATCTACGTCCTGAATGAAATGGGAGACATGGACGGAGAGTACGTTCTCGATCCGGAGTGCCCGATCGACTACAACGATTTCCTGAAGGTCCTGCCGGACGCCGGAATCGGCGATCACGAGGCGCTCTTCGTCGGGGAGTACGTCTTCACGGCGTTCCAGAGCGGAAAGTTCGTCTTCGTTCTTCTCTCCCGGGGCCAACTCGGGCCCGAGGACATGAGCTGGACGGCGACGCTCCTCACGGCCGCCGATGCCCATCTTGCGGCGGAAGCGAAGACGGGAGCTGGACCCCGGACCGTGGAGTCCCCGAAACCCAGTCCCGAGGTGGAAGCCGGGATCTCGGACCGGCAGGCGAGGCTCGACGCGCGCGAGAAGGAACTCGCGAGGCTCGAGGCCCAGCTCCAGGCCGACGAGGCGAACCTGAGCGGCCGCGGCGAGGAATTGGGTCGGCAGAAGGAACGCTTGGTGTCCCTCGCCGACTACGTCAGCCAGATGCAGCAGAGCGTCGCCGCGGGGCTGGAGCGTTCCCGCAAGTCCCTGGAGATGACGGAGCGGATCTCCGCCTCCACGGCGGAGAGCCACAACCTCGCCGACGCGAAGGCCCTGGCCGACCTCCGTCAGCAGTTCGACGACGAGCGGAAGGCGCTCATCCGCGCGCGGGACGAACTCGAGTCCAAGTTCCGCGAGGCATCGGACAAGGTGCACCAGCTCGAAGCGCAAGGCAAGGAGACCGCGGAAGCGATCGCCAAGGAACGCGCCGAGACGGCGGCCCGGGAAGCGGAGGCCGAGCGCATGCGCGCCGCAATCGACGCACGGGTTCAGGACCTCAGCCAGCGCTTTGCGACCATGGCCAAGGAACGGCTCATGAACTCCCACAAGCCCGCGACGGCTTCGCCCGAGGCGCCCGGGGCCGATCTCGATTCGGCCAAGGCGGAACTCGCGAAGGAACGGAAGTTCCTCCAGCGCAGGGCCATCGAGATGCTCGACCGAGAGGAGAAGGTCCGTGGGCGGGAAACCGCCCTGGAAGAGCGCGAGGCCACGCTGGCGAGGCGCGAGCAGGACCTCGGCGCCCGCGAGAGGGCCCTCTCGAAGCCCGCACCCCCGCCGCCCGCGCCGAGTGGCGTCGACGCCGACGAGGCCCGCAAGGACATCGAACGCCGGGTCAAGATCATTCAGCAAAAGGCCCTCGAACTGCTCGACCGCGAGGAGAAGTTGCGGAAGCGCGCCGCCGAACTTCAAGCCCTGGAAGCCCGCCTCTCGGGGAGCGTCCCGGCGCACTAGCCCGCACCCTGTGGTACTCCTAGGGAATCAGGTCAGATAACCACCCGACTCCCCTTAAATAGGTCCGGGAAGGCTCGATTCCTTCTTGCGATTCGCCGCGGCCAGGGAAGACCCGCTACGGCACCGGACGAGGACCATGGCGTTTCCGTCGCGCACACCGGCATCTCGATTCCGACCGGCCGCGCGGACACGCTCGACGGTGGGGTGTTCGTGAGACCGGCCGTCGCGGCGACGCTCGTCCTCGTCCTCGTGGCAGCGGCGACTCTGGTCCTCGTGGTCCACAGACCCAT
>DASQGG010000017.1 GCA_035632695.1 Thermoplasmata archaeon | reverse complement strand
CCCCCCCGTGGACGCGAGTTGGAGCGAGATGCCGCTCGCGTCCACGGACTTCGCGAACGTCTCCCAGCGCCTGCCCTCCGTGGCCGTGCAGTTCGCGATCGCCCCCCGCGGGACGTCCTGGCATTCCCGGCGGTCCTTGGAGGCCGCGCGCTCTCCCGACGCGAAGGCACCCCTGGCGATTACGATCGACGTGATGGCCGAGGTCGCGACGCGGTTGTGCGAGGACGGTCGGTTCGGGGACGAGGCCAAGCGGGAGTTCGCCTCCGCGTGACACGGCGGTCCGTCGTCACTTGTACAGGAAGCAGGCGGCCCGGCGCCCCTCACGGACCTGCGCGAGCGCGGGCTCGGCCGCCGTGCATTCCGGCATCGCGTACGGACAACGCACGGAGAAGCGGCACCCCTTCCCCTCCGCCACGGCATCCGTGATCGAACCCTTGATAGGAACCTCCTTGACCGCCTTTTTCTCCAGGGTGGGGATTGCCGCAATCAGGGCCTTCGTGTACGGATGCAGGGGGTCGTTGACCACGTCATCCACGGTCCCTTCTTCGACGATCCGACCTCGGTAGAGCACGCTGATTGTCCCGCCGAAGTGGTACGCGATGGAGATGTCGTGGGAGACGAGGACCATGGTGAGGCCGCTCCGCTCATGGAGCTCCGCGAGGACCTTGAGGAAGGACGCGCGCATGGACGCGTCGAGCATGGAGACGGGCTCGTCGGCCACGAGGAGCTTGGGCTTGAGCACCAGAGAGCGGGCCAGCGCGACCCGCTGCCGTTGGCCGCCCGAGAGCTCGTGCGGATAGCGTCGCATGAACTCCTCGGGCGGCGTCAGGCCGACGCGGAGGAGGGCTTCGCGAATCTCGCTCAGCTCATAGGGGACCTTGTTCAACCGCAGCGGCTCCGTGACGCTCGTGAGGACGTTGAACCTCGGGTTGAGGGACGCGTAGGGGTCCTGGAAGACGATTTGCACGCGCCTTCGAAGCTGCCGGAGATCCCGCCGCTTCGCCGCGGACACCTTGATCCCGTCCACCGTGATCGTGCCGGACGTGGCCGGGAGCAGCCCGCAGATCAGGCGCGCGATCGTCGTCTTCCCGCTCCCCGTCTCGCCGATGATCGAGTGGATGTTCCCCTCGTCCACCTCAAGGGTGACGTCGTCCACAGCTCGCACGGGCTGGCGGCTCTCCGCGGAGCGCCATCTCGGCTCGAAGTGCTTGGAAACCCCGGACAGGCTAACGATCGGCACGGTGATCCCCGCAGCGCAGGCAGTACACGGTGTGGCCTTCCTCCACCCGGAATCCGGTGTAGTCGTACGAGGCGCACGCGTCCGATGCCTCGGGGCACCGGGGCATGAACCGACAGCCTCGCGGTGGGTCACGGAGGTCCACGGGGTCGCCCTGGATGATGCTCGGTTCCTTCCGGACGCCGGGGAGCAGCACAGAGCCCACGAGGCCGCGAGTGTACGGATGGACCTGGCCCTTCAGGACCTGGGCGTTCGTCCCGTCCTCGCAGACCTTCCCCGCGTAGAAGATCGCGATTCGGTCCGCGACCTCGGCGACGAGGGGCAAGTCGTGGCTGATCAGGATCGTCGTCATGTTCAGTCGGCGCTGGAGGTCGCGGAGGAGGTTCGTGATCTGCGCCTGGGTGATCACGTCCAGGGCCGTCGTGGGCTCGTCCGCGATGAGCACCTTGGGCTGGGACACGATCGCCGTGGCGATCACCGCACGCTGCTTCATGCCACCCGAGAGCTCGTGGGGATACTTCCGCCACACATCGCGGCCGAGGCCCGCCAAGTTGAGGCATTCATGCGCCGCCTCCAGGGCCTCCTGCGGTTCCTTCACATGGTGAATCAGGAGGGGCTCGGCCACCTGGTCCTCAATCTTGATGAGCGGGTTCAGGGTGTTCATTGCCCCCTGGAACACCATGGAGATCTGCAAGCCGCGGATCCGCGCCATCTCCTCCTCCGGGAGACGCAGTACGTCGGTCCCGTCGACCTCCATCGTGCCCGACTCCGCCTTCCCATTACGAGGCAAGAGGCGCATGAGCGCGAGCGCAAGAGTGCTCTTGCCACTGCCCGACTCCCCGACGATCCCGAAGGTCTGCGCGTCCGGGATGACCAGGTTGATTCCGTCGAGGGCGAGGATCTTGCCGTCCTCCGTCGCGTAGGAAACGCTCAGGTCTCGGATTCGGATCATGGGGTCCCACGGCCTCCTACGCCTTGATGATCCGCAGCCGCGGGTTCATGATCTCCTCGAGGGAGTAGCCGAAGAGGATGAAGCCGAGGATCAGCGCGAAGATGAAGAGCCCCGGAGGGACGAAGTAGTACCACTGGCCTGCGATCAGGGCACCCGTCTGGTCCGCCTCCCGGATGATGCCTCCCCAGCTAATCGCGGTGACGTCTCCCACCCCGAGGAAGACGAGGGCCGCCTGAGTGAAGATGGCCGAGGAGACCGCGAGCATCGCGTTCGCGTACAGGACCGACGTCACGTTCGGGAGGACATGGCGAAACATGATATACAGCGAGCCCGCGTTGTTCGCCTTCGCCGACTCCACGAACGGCCACTCCTTGATCGAGAGCACCATGGCGCGAATGATCCGGGCCGTGGGGGCCCAGCTCAGGACCCCAATGACCACGATCACGTTCACCTCGCTGGGCCCCAAGAGCGCCGCGATGATGATCGCGAACACGAGGGCCGGGATGATGATGAAGAAGTCCACAACCCGCATGATCGCCTCGTCGATCAGACCCCCTGCGTAGCCGCTCACGATCCCCGCGAGGAGGCCAAGACCGATCGCGAGGCCCCCCGCGGCCAACCCGACGAGTAGGGAGATGCGGGCGCCGTACACGTTCCGGGAGAAGAGGTCTCGCCCCAGGGTGTCCGTGCCGAAGGGGTGCGCGGCGCTCGGTGGCGTCAGGAACAGCGACGGGCTGGTCGCGTTGGGATCGATGGGCGCGATCCAGGGGGCGAACACAGCCATGGCGAGGAAGAACAGGATGATCGCCAGACCCAGCTGCCCCTGCCGGTTCTTCCGGAACAGCTTCCAGAACTCGGAGAGGCCCGCGGGGATACGCGTCATCCGTATCGGATCCTCGGGTCGAAGACGCCGTAGAGGAGGTCTGCGACCAAGTTGGCCACGACCACGGAAATCGCGACGACGAGGAACGCGGCCTGGAGGATGGGGTAGTCCCGCGCGGTGATCGAGCTGTAGATCAGGAGGCCGACGCCGGGCCACGAGAACACGACCTCGGTGAGGATGGCCCCGCCGACGACCAGACCGACGTTGACCGCGATGATGCTGATCATGGGAAGCTGGGCATTCGGGTACGCATGACGCTGCATGATCCGGCGGTCGCTCGCCCCCTTGCTTCGCGCGAACACGATGTAGTCCTCGCTCAGGATGTCGATGAGCGCGTTCCGCATGATAATCGTGAACTCCCCGTAGAGCACGATCGTCAGGGTGGCGAGGGGCAGGAGGAGGTGGCTCAGGAGGTCGACCCCCTGGTCCAGCACCGACGGATACGCGGCCCCGATCGTGTACATCCCAAATACGGGGATCCCGC
>DASQGG010000016.1 GCA_035632695.1 Thermoplasmata archaeon | reverse complement strand
CCCTGGTCGGGATGATCCGAATCTTGCTGGGACTGTCCTCTCCCCCTGCGAGCGGGCTGCCCTTCTATGCCTTTGAGACAGGATTGGTCGTTGTGGTGGCGGTCAGCCTCACAGGAATCGTGTTGCACTCCCGGCAGCGAGACCGCGAACCCGTGAGACGCGCGGAACCCCGGGGCTGATTCCGAGATACGTCGCACGTCTTCCGAGTGGAGAACGTTGAAATAGCGGTCGCGGCTGCCCATTCCGGGGAGCCCAGAAGGGCTGAGAGTATCCCAAGTGAGGGATAGACCCTTGGAACCTGATCCCGGTCATGCGGGCGTAGGGAACACGAGGCGCTTTTCAGCCTGGGGACCCTGAGGAGTCTCCCAGACGATGACGAACCACCCCAAGCCAGACGGCTCGGTCGACTACGGCGAGAAGACCCTGAAGGTCGAACCCTTCGGCATCGAACGCATCTCGGAACGCGAACGCCACGGCCGCCCATGGAAACTGTTCCCCTTCTGGTTCGGGGCCAACGTGACCCTGTACAGCTTCCTCGTGGGGTTTCTGGGCATCACGGTCTTTGCGCTGCCCATGGGACTCGCGATCGCGGGCATCGTGCTCGGCACAATCCTCGGGGCCGCGCCGTTCGCCCTCCTGAGCGCCATCGGGCCCGCGACGGGCTACCCGCAGATCGCCCACTCGCGCGGCGCGTTCGGGCGTCGCGGTGCGTACATCCCCGCGGCCCTGAACTGGTTCTCCACCACGGGGTGGAGCGCGGTAACCTTCATCCTAGGCGGTCTCGCCCTGAGCGAGTTCCTCCCCGCCATCCCGTTCGTCGCGGGCGTCGCCGTGTTCGCCACGATTCAGATCATCGTGGCTCTCTACGGCCACAACCTCCTGCACCGCTTCGAGCAGGCCATGGCCCTCATCCTCGTCGTGGTGTTCGCCGCGATGACCGTGGTCTCCCTGCAGGACGCGTCTACCTCCGCGTATGCGCCCGCGGGCGGTGGCCTGGTCGGCATCGCGTTCATGATCATCCTGGCCGCGTCCATCCCGCTGAGCTGGGCTCCCTACGCGGCGGACTTCTCGCGGTACCTTCCCGAGGAGACGCCGCGGCGCAGCATCGTCCTCCCGGCCTTCCTGGGCATGGCCGCGGCGTGCGTGTGGGTCGAGACGATCGGCGCGCTCCTGTCGACCTCCCTGGGCTATCTGGGCGACCCCGTCGCCGTGTTCGCGCACGCCTTCGGCGACGCGACCGTCGGACCACTCCTCCTGCTCCTCGTGGTGAACCTCCTGGCGGCGAACGCGCCCAATCTGTACTCGAGCGGACTCTCTCTCCTCGCCCTCGACGTGCCCGTGAGGCGGTGGTCCTCCGTCCTGGTGGGCGGGGCCATCGCTACGATCCTGGCCATCCTTGGAGGCGCACGTGGGTCCGCGTTCTACGAGAGCTGGCTCTTCTTCGTGGAGTACTGGATTGCGCCCTGGACGGCAATCATCCTCGTGTCCTTCTTCGTGCTCTCGCCCCGCGGGACGGAATCCTCTCCAGACCGCGCGCGTCCCTGGAGAGCCTCGGCCATCGTCGCGTATGCGTTGGCCGTCCTGCTGGCCACTCCCTTCATGGACCAGCCCGCGTTCCTCGGGCCCGCGTCCGCGGCGATGGGCGGTCTCGACATAAGCGACCTGGTCTCTTTCCTCGTCGCCGCGCTCCTCTTCTATGCCCTCGCGTCGCGGGAGGCGCGACTCACGCACGTGGCGCGGGGCGCCGCGGGCCCGTCCGAATCCACGGAGGTCGATCCATGACCGAGACCGCGTCTCCAGGCAAGCCCAAGTATCCCATGGGCAAGATTAGCCGAGCCTTCTTCGAGAACGTGATCGCCCACCGCCTGGGTGCGCGGCGCACGGACGTCACGAAGGGGCCCGCGAATGGCGTCGACGTAGGTGTCGTGCGGCTGCCAGGCGGCCGTGCGATGATCCTGACCACGGACCCCATCTACATCGTCCCGCCGTACGGGTGGGAGCGGGCCGCCTGGTTCGCCTTCCACATCTTGGCGTCCGATCTCGCGACGTCGGGCGTGGCGCCCCAGTACGCCACGATGGATTGGAACCTCCCCATGGACATCGAGGACGAGGAGATCGAGAGGATGCTCAAGGTCATGGACCGCGAAAGCAAGAAGTACGGGACCGCCGTGGTCACGGGCCACACGGGTCGATACGAGGGGTGCGCATACCCCATGGTGGGCGGCGCCACCTTCCTCGCGGTCGCCCCCGCCAACGGCTGGGTGACTTCGGACATGGCGCGACCCGGGAACCGTCTCCTGGTCACGAAGACCGCGGCCCTGGAGGCGACCGCCATCCTGGCGAATACGTTCGGCGAGCTTACTGCACGCCATCTGTCTCCTGCGAGCACCGCGCGTGCTCAAGCCCTGTTCGAGTCCATGAGCACGGTCGACGACGCGCTGACCGCGGTGGAGGGGGCGGGCCTCCGCAAGGAAGGCGTGTGGGCCATGCACGACGCCACGGAGGGCGGCGTGCGGAACGCGGTCTGGGAGATGTCCCAGGCCTCGGGCCTCGGCGTGGACGTCGACCTCACGAAGGTGCCGATCGATCCCGCCGTGACCGAAGTCTGCCGCCTCTTTTCCATGGAGCCGCTGGACGCGATCAGCGAGGGAACCCTCCTCCTCGCGGTCCACCCTGACTCGAGCGATCGGGTCATCGCGAGGTTGAAACGCAAGGGAATCCTTGCCGTGGACATCGGGGCCTTCACGAAGCGGGGTGGACCCTGCCGGGACCGAGGACGGGTCTTCGGGCCACCGGAGCGGGATCCGTTCTGGGTCGCCTTCAGTCGGGCCCTGTCCGGGGAGATCGTCTGAGCGCGGAGCCAAGCCGTCGAGGGCAGTGGAACCTGAGTGGCGTCTACCTGGTGACCTCGCCCAAGCGTCCCGTGTCCACGCTCCTGGCCATCGTCGAGGCGGCCCTGGAAGGCGGCGTCTCCCTGGTCCAGTTCCGCGACAAGCACGAACTCTCGGCGGCGGAACGCGAGGACGCCGGTCCCGCACTGAGGGACCTCTGCCATCGTCATCGCGTGCCCCTCCTCGTGAACGACGATCCGCAGATCGCCAAGCGCTTCGCCGCGGACGGGGTCCATGTCGGGCGCGACGACCCCTCGCCGCGGATCGCGCGCGCGCTCCTCGGACCCGCGGCCCTCGTGGGGGTCACGGTCTACGGGAAACCGGGCGAGGAGCAGACGGCGGGAGCCGCCGGCGCCGACTACCTGGGCATCGGACCGTTCTTCCCAAGCCCCACGAAACCGGACGAACCCGAGTTCCCATTGCACGTCCTGGACGCCGTGGTCCGACGGACCCGGCTTCCCGTCTTCGCCATCGGCGGCATCACCGCACCGCGCGCGGGGCAGCTCGCGAGGCACGGCGTCGCGGGTGTCGCGGTGGTCTCCGCGATCATGGACGCCGCGGACCCACGACGGGCCGCCGAGGAGCTCCGGGATGCGTTCCTGAAGGGTCGCTCCCCCTGACGGGGACGCGTCGCGGGTGGGCCTCGGAGAACCCGCATTATCATTACTCTCCTTTCGGAGCGTTCTTGGGTGCCCCACGGCGAGAGAGGAGCCGATCTCCATGCCCGAGCAGAGGCCTCCCAAGAAGAGCCCCCTCAACCCGAAGCGGACGCCCATTCACGAGAACGATCCGATGGAGCGCCGCGGCGCGTTCGTCGAGGCGCTGATCCCCTACACCCGCGAGGAGGCCGTCCTCGAGGCCCAGCGCTGCATCCAGTGCGGCAAGCCGTGGTGCGTGGACGAATGCCCCATCCGCCAGGACGCCCGCGGCTACATCAAGCTCATGGCCGCGGAGGACTTCAACGGCGCTCGCGATCTCATCCTGCGCGACAACCCGCTGGCCTCATGCCTCGGCGACGTGTGCTACCACTACTGCGAACGGGTCTGCCCGATCACGAAGCGCGGCGAGGCGATCGCGGTCCGGCACCTGAAACAGGCCGCGCTCATGTACGCGGACCCCGCGAGCCCGTATGCGCCCGTCGTCCCGACGAACGGGATGAAGGTCGCGGTGATCGGCGGCGGTCCTGCAGGCCTGATGAACGCCTGGGTCCTCGGCCAACGGGGCTACGACGTGACCGTGTTCGAGTCCTCGGACCGCCTCGGCGGCCTGATGACCGGCACGATCCCCGCGTACCGCCTGACGGACGAGACCTTCCAGGAAGACATGGCGCGCTTCGCGAACCTCCCCGTGCACTTCGTCTTCCACGCGGAGTTCCCCAAAGCGCTCGACCTGGACGACCTGAGCCTCGAGTTCGACGCGATCTTCGTGAGCATCGGGACGCACAAGTCTCGCGGCCTCGGGTTCCCCGGGGAGAACCTGGACGGCGTGTACTCCGCGCTCGCGTACCTCAAGGAGTCCAAGCGCGGCGAGCGCAAGTCCATCCGGCCCCACGTGGTCGTCATTGGCGGCGGCGACGTCGCCATGGACTCGGCACGGTCTGCATTCCGCCACGGCGCGGAGGAGGTCACGGTCCTGTACCGCCGTAGTCGGGAGGAGATGCCTGCCGACGACCAGGAGGTCAGGGAGGCCATGGACGAGGGCGTGAGGTTCCAGTTCCTCGTCGCACCTGTGCGCTTCCAGGGAACCAAGCGCCTGGAAGGAATCGAGCTGCAGCCCATGGAACTCGGCCCGCCCGACGAGAGCGGCCGGCGCAGGCCCATTCCCGCGAAGACCCCGCCGATCACGATGCCGTGCGACGCGGCCATCCTCGCGGTGAGCCAGGAGGCGGATCTCGAGATTCTCCCCAAGGATCTGGAAGTCACGCTCGCGAAGGACGGCACGCTCCAGGCGGACCCGCAGACGGGCGCGACGAAACGCCCGGGGGTCTACGCCGGCGGCGGCGCGAGCGTCGTGCACGCGATGGCGGCGGGCAAGCGTGCGGCGCTGGCCATGGACGCGTTCATGCTCACGATCAGGAACAAAGCCTCCTGAGCGCGCGACGGAAATCTCGCGGGGACGGGGCGCGCCGCAAGCTCTAAACCGTCCGCGAATGTTCCACGCTGGCGACGTCCTTTGAACTGCAAGAAGTGCAAGTCGACCATGACATTCACGACCGCCCCTCGGATCGAGGGAACGGCGCACGGCATTCACATTGCCCTCTCGAGCTTCCCATACTACGAATGCCAATCCTGTCGGTCCAACGCATTCGTCTCCGTGGAGTGGCCCATCTCTCTTCTGTTAGCGGTCCAAGAGGCGACTCCTATTGGGATTGGCGGCGCGCTCGGACGGCCCCCGACCTGCCAAACCTGTGGAGCTCCCCTCGACGCGGCATCCGTTCGCCCGGTGTCGATTGGGTCGGACGTGGACACCGAAGGCCATTATCGGGTGGCGGTGGAAGTTCAAGGCCCAGGGCTCGTCTGCGCCTCGTGCGGGCGAGGTCAGCTCCACGGGAAGAAACGAACCGTCGAGAGCGATCTTGCCGATGCCATGATTGCCGCGTTCGAGATGCTGAAGCCCCTGAACCGCTGGTAGCGCCGCCGAATCCACGCGACGGAAACGCGCGCGCACGCGCGTGGAGAAGCGCTTCCGTACATGGAGGCCAGCGAGTCCCACAACTCACCGCCAAATCGTTAAATAGGGCCCCTCGCGTGCGACGAGGGTCGTGCGGCAACTCATCGTCACCGAGAAGTTCAACGCCGCGGTGCGCATCGCTACCATCCTGAGCGACGGGAAGGCGAAACGGTCCTCCGTGGACGGCACCACGGTCTTCAGCTGGTCCAAGGGCAACGACCACGTCCAGGTCATCGGCCTTCGCGGTCACATCCTCAATCTGGACTACCCCGAAGCGCTCAACGACTGGCAGCGGACGGACCTCAAGGAACTGATCTGGGCGGACCCCCAGAAGGTGGTGACCGCAGGGAAGATCGCCGCGGCCCTGAAGACGCTCGGCGCTCAGGCGGACGAGGTCGTCATCGCGACGGACTTCGACCGCGAAGGCGAACTCATCGGCGTCGAGGCGCTCGACCTGATCAAGTCCGCGAAGCCCGACGTCCGCGTGAAGCGTGCGCGGTTCAGCGCCCTCACGAAGTGGGACATCGAACGCGCCTTCGCCGAGCTCGCCGACGTGGACTTCCCCCTTGCGGCATCCGCGGAGTCGCGGCAGTCCCTCGACCTTGCCTGGGGCGCGGTCCTGACCCGCTTCCTCTCCTTGGCGTCCAAGCAGGTGGGCAAGGACTTCCTCTCCGTGGGCCGCGTCCAGAGCCCTACGCTCGCGCTGATCGTCGACCGAGAGCGCGAGATCGAGGACTTCGTCCCCGAGGACTACTGGACCCTGCACGCCAAGTTCACGAAGCCCGTGGACGGGACGCCCACCGAGTTCGAGGCCGACCACGAGCACGGTCCGTTCTGGGCCCATCGCGAGGCGGAAGCGGCCCAGCGGCAGGCCGAGACCGCGGCCAAGGGCACGGTCCTCGAGTACTTCCAGAACGAACGCGAAGAGCATCCTCCCCCGCCCTTCAACACGACCATGTTCGTGGCCGAGGCGAACCGACTCGGCTTCGGCGCTGCCCAAGCGATGAAGATCGCCGAGGACCTGTACCAGGGCGGATTCATCTCCTACCCTCGCACGGACAACACGGTGTACCCGTCCACCGTGAACCTGCGTTCCGTCCTCGAGAAGCTGGTCGACTCCCCGTTCGTCGAGGAGGCCAAGGAGCTCGCCGCCCAGGAGCACATCCGGGCGAGCCGCGGGCGGACGCAGGCCACGGACCACCCGCCCATCTACCCCGTGGCGGGCGCCACGCGGGAGAAGATCAAGCGGGAGGACCACTGGCGCATCTACGAGCTCGTTGTCCGCCGGTTCTTCGCGACCGTCGCGCCGAACGCGGTCGCCCTCGCCTCGGAGGCGAAAATCGACCTCGCGGGCCAGGCGTTCAAGGCCCAGGGCTACCTGATGCGGTCCCTGGGCTGGCGCAAGTACTACCCGTACTGGCAGATCCGCGAGGCGCGTTTGCCCGTCCTCCTCGTGCAGGAACAGGTGGACCGCGTGGGACCCGTCGAGGTGCGCGCGGACCGTACCAAGCCTCCCGCGCGATACTCGGAGGGTTCTCTGATCCAGGAGATGGAGAAGCTCGGGCTCGGGACCAAGTCCACACGGCACGAGATCATCAAGAAGCTCTCCGACCGGAAGTTCATCGAGGGGAAGTACCCCGCGCCCACGACGAGCGGCCGTGCCGTGATCCAGGCGCTCGAGGACCACGCGGAGCGGATCACACAGCCCGAGATGACGGCCCACCTTGAGGAGGAGATGGAGAGCATCGCCCGCGGCGTCCTGGAGCCCAAGGTCGTCGTCCAGAACTCCCAGGAGATGCTCACGGAGATCCTCGACACGCTCGAGAAGAACCGGGAGGCCATCGGCCAGGAGATCGCCGCGGCCCTCCGCGAGCAGAACTACATCGGCAAGTGCAACGTGTGCAAGGAGGGCAACCTCGTCGTGATCCGATCGCGCCGCGGGACGCGGTTCCTGGGGTGCGATCGCTACCCGCTGTGCCGGAACACACACCCGCTGCCCCAGATGGGGGTCATCCAGAGCGCGGAGCAGAACTGCCCCGAGTGCGGGTCGCCGTTGATCAGGCTCACGGACCGCGGCCGCACGACGATGTTCTGCGTGGCCTCGGACTGCCCGACCGTGCGGGAGAAGAACTTCATCGGGAAGTGCGACAAGTGCGGGACGGGCGAACTCAACATCCGCCACGGATCCTACGGCAAGCGGTTCGTAGGCTGCTCGAACTATCCGGACTGCAAGAACTCCTATCCGCTCCCGGGCCGAGGGCTCATCATCCCGACGCCGGACCGATGCAAGGCCTGCGGCCACCCCGTGGTCAAGGTGAGCATGCGCGGCCGCCCACCGTGGATTTTGTGCCTGAACATGGAGTGCCCCGCGAAAAACGGG
>DASQGG010000015.1 GCA_035632695.1 Thermoplasmata archaeon | reverse complement strand
GGCGGCTCGCCTCGTGAGCTGAGTGAAGCGTCCGTGTCGGGGCTCGACCCGGGGACCGAATCTTGATCTCGCGAGATTCGAGCCAGTCAGCGTCCGAACCGAATGGGACACGGCACAACCCTAAAATACGGAGGCCCTCATCGATGGCCGTCCCCTACAGGCGTCCCATGCCCGAACTCCGGAAGGACTACGTGACGGACACCTGGGTGGTGTTCTCCCCGGCCCGCTCGAAGCGGCCCACGGACTTTCACACCCAGACGCGACCCACCGAAAAGGCGAAGTGCCCCTTCTGTCCCGGCCATGAGTCCATGACGCCCCCGGAGATCCTCGCGTACCGGAAGGATGGCAGCGCGAACACCCCCGGATGGTGGATCCGGTGCATCCCGAACGCCTTCCCCGCCCTCCAGATCGAGGGCGAGCTCCACCGTCATGTGACCCAGCTGTTCCACAGCATGAGCGGCATCGGCGCCCACGAGGTCATCGTGGAGACACCCGAGCACGAGAGCAACGTCTCCGCCCTGAGCGACTTCCAGATGCAGGAGGTAATCACCGCCTACAAGCAGCGGTACGTTGACCTCACCCGGGACAAGCGGTTCAAGTACATCCTCATCTTCAAGAACCACGGAGAACGGGCCGGCGCCTCGATCTCGCACCCCCACTCCCAGCTAATCGCAACCCCCATCATCCCGCGCCTCCTCCTCGAGGAGGTGAACGCGCTCCATCGATTCTACGAGGCCACCGGCGGCTCGTGCCTCTATTGCGAGGTCGTGGAGACCGAACTGGAGGAGGAGCGGCGGATCGTGTCCGAAAATCGATCGTTCGTCGCGATCTCGCCCTACGCGGCCCGTTTCCCCTTCGAGACTTGGATCCTGCCGAAGTCCCACGAGATGGCCTTCGAGGACATCACCGACGACGAGCGCGCCCCGCTGGCGTCGATGATCAAGGACGTGCTCGGTCGCCTGTATCATATCCTGGACGACCCTCCCTTCAACTTCTTCATCCACACCTCGCCCTGCGATCGCAAGGAGGTCAAGTTCCACTGGCATGTGGAGATCACCCCGCGGCTCACGGAGACCGCGGGGTTCGAGCGCGGAACCGGGTTCTACATCAACCCGGTGATGCCGGAGGACGCCGCCTCGATCCTGCACGGCTAGGCGGCCCCGGCGAACGACGTGCCGAAGCCGATCGGCTTCATCCTCGAGCCCTACCCGCCCCGGGCCCGTTCGTACCACCGGGCGTACTGGGCCGCGGAGTTCTTCCAGGAGAAATCCGAGGCCATGGCCCTCTGCTGCAATCCCTTCCAGCCACGCCGCCTGCGGTAGAACCCGACGGCCCGGCGGGTCGCGTCCAGAAGGGCTTCTGGCGTGTACTCCGCGAACACGAACCCGTTCCCCTTCTTCGGATCCTGGGTCACGTCGGTCACGGTGTCCACGAGCCCGCCCGTCGCGCGCACGATGGGCACGGTCCCGTACCGCAGGCTGATCATCTGCCCTAGCCCGCAGGGCTCGAACCTGGAGGGCATGAGGAAGAAATCGGAACCCGCGTAGATTCGGTGCGCCAGGGCCTCATCGTACTTCAGGTACGCCACGAGGTTGTTCGCGCCCTCGGCAAGCTCCGCGAGGGGGTCCTCGTACTTCTTCTCCCCGGTGCCCAGAATGACCGCTTGGGCACGCAGCTCGAGGATGCCCGGGAGCGCCGGAAGAAGGACATCGAGCCCTTTTTGTTCTGTGATTCGGGAGACCATGCCCAGCAGAGGGGCCTTCGGGTCCGCGGGAAGCCCCGTCTCCTTCTGCAGGGCGTGCTTGTCTTTCGCTTTCCCGTCGATCGTCGACTTCGTGTACGTGTGGGGAATCTGGGCGTCCCGGGCCGGGTTCCACACGTCGTAATCGATGCCGTTGAGGATGCCGGAAAGCTTTGAGCCGCGAGAGCTCAGGACACCCTCGAGGCCGTCCCCGCACTCCTTGGTCTGGATCTCCTGGGCATAGGTGGGGCTGACTGCGCTGACACGGTCCGCGTAGACGATACCTGCCTTCATGAAGTTCAGTTTTCCGTAGAACTCAACGCCCTCGGGCCCCCACGACTCCGGCGGCAGCCCCGTCCATTCGAACAGGTCCCGACCGAACAGTCCCTGGTGCTGGAGATTGTGGATCGTGAAGCCCGTCCGGATCGTGCGGTAGCGCTCGTCGCCCGCATACAGCGTCCGGAGGAACGCGGGGGCCAGGGCGGAGTGCCAGTCATTGCAGTGAATCACGTCGGGCCAGAAGTCCGCGGCAGGCAAGAGGTCGAGGAGCGCTTTGCAGAAGAACCCGAACCGCTTGCCGTCGTCTTCGTATTCATAGACCTTCGGCCGGTCGTACAGGTCCGACTTGTCCACGAGGTACACGGGTACGCCATCGATGTTTGATGTGAGCAGGTGCGCCTCCTGGGTGGTGCCCCCGATCCGAACCGGAAAGGCACCCAAATCCTCTCCCGTGCCACGGATCATTCCGTAGCGGGGCAGCGCGATCCGGACATCATGGCCGAGAGACCGGAGGGCTTTGGGCAGACTCCCCGCCACGTCGCCGAGGCCGCCGACTTTCGCAAGGGGGTACGCTTCCGCTGCTGCAAAAAGAACTTTCATAGAACCCGGTGGTCCAAAGAGGGTCGTGTATTCAAATGTGCGTAGGGGCTTTCCCGCATGGCCCGGGTCGCCCCGGGAGATCAACGTCGCCTGCCTTCCTTGGGTGAAACGATGGTCGACAATCCGATGGGATCCGTCGTCTTCGTCCTCCACACCCATCTTCCTTGGGTCTTGGGCCACGGTCGGTGGCCCCACGGGGAATCGTGGCTCTACGAGGCCGCCGCGGAGTGCTACGTGCCGCTCCTGCAGATGCTGGACCGTCTTGCCACCGAGGCGCCTGATGTCCGCCTGACCCTCGGCATGACCCCCGTGCTCACGGAGAGCCTGGTCTCCCCGAGGTTCCGAGAAGGTTTCCTGACCTACCTCGAGGAACGGCGGGGCCAGGCCGAGCGGGACCGCGAGGACTTCCACGTGCAAGGGGACACGCCCGCGGAACGTCAGGCCGTCGCGTGGTCCGCGTTCTACCGGACAATCCGAACCGATTTTGAGGCACGCCTCGGGAGCGACCTCGTCGCGGGGTTCCGTCGCCTTCAGGATGCGGGCCTCATCGAAATCATCACCTCCGCCGCGACCCATGGATACTTGCCGCTCCTGGGCCGCGACGAATCCGTGGCCGCGCAGATTCGATGCGGCATCTCCTCCTATCAACGGCATTTCGGGCGGGCACCGCGGGGCGTGTGGCTTCCCGAATGCGCGTACCGGCCTCGCGGTCCCTGGTCGAGGCCGGTCGGACCGCCGCGATCCTGGACTCGGCCCGGTCTGGAAGACGTACTCGCCCGCCACCACCTGCGGTACTTCTTCGTGGACACGCATCTCGTGGTCGGCGGCGTGCCTCTCGGCACGTACGACGATCGCTTCGAGGAGAGGCGCCTCGACGCGACGGCGCCTGCCCGAGGGTTCTCGCCCAACGAAGCGCACGTCCTCCGGGCGGAGCGCGGGCGTCCGCAGGTCGCGGTCCTGGCCCGAGACCCGGGTACCAGCGTCCAGGTCTGGAGTGCGGACTACGGCTACCCGGGGGACGGGGCGTATCTCGAGTTCCACCGGAAGAAGAGAGCGGGTGGGCTGCGCTACTGGCGCATCACGGACCGGCGCCTGCCGCTCGAGGCGAAGCTTCCCTACGAGCCGAAGGATGCAGAAGCCCGGGTGCGGGCCCACGCGGAACATTTCACGGGGTTCGTGCGGCAAACCCTAGCGGACCACCGGGATCGCACGGGACGCCCGGGGGTTGTCGTCGCGCCCTTCGACACGGAGCTCTTCGGGCACTGGTGGTTCGAGGGCCTCGCGTGGCTCGAGGCGGTCCTCCGCGACCTGCGGGGCGATGTCGACACCCGGACTGCGTCCGAGTACCTCGAGCACAATCCCCCGAGGTCCCTCGTCCGCCTCCCGGAAGGTTCCTGGGGACAGGGGGGGCACCACTGGGTATGGCTGAACGATGGCACCCTCTGGGTGTGGGAGCTGGTTTATCGCGCGGAGGACGCGTTCGCGGAGGCTCTCGGCTCCGCGGGCGACGCGCCCGATCCCTTGAGCCAGCGGATCCTGCGGCAGCTTGCACGCGAGCTGCTCCTCCTCGAGGCCTCGGATTGGCCCTTCCTCATCACCACGGTGGCGGCCCACGACTACGCTGAGGCGAGATCGCGGCTTCACTTCGAGACGTTCGAATGGCTCCTGGGCATCGCGAGACGCACCGCGGAGGGTCCGATCTCCTCCGAGGACCTCACCCGGCTTTCGCAGCTCGAGGAGCGAGACTCCCTCTTCCCCGAGATCGATCTGCGGTGGTGGGCGAGGGAGCCCGCGAGTCCATGACGACCATCTCATTCCACTTCCATGGCTACCAGCCCGGGGACATCGTCCGATGGCGGGAAGCCGATCCGCTGAAGCCCCAGTCCTGGGAGGAGCGCGTTTCGCCGGTGTCCCATGCCGTGGGAGCGGACCGCTTCTCCGGACGGAACTGGACCGACGCGGTGCTCAAGACGTACGGCCGGCTCCAATCGGTCGTAGACCGGGCCGCGGGAGCGGCGTCGGTCGACATCGAGCCACAGACCCTGGTGTGGCTGGCCCAACGCGACCCCGACACCTTTCAGCGGGTCCGGAGCTCCTATGACCGCGGGTCCGCGGCCCTCGCGCTCACACCTCCGTTCCACCCGATCCTCCCGCACCTTCACCGGTTCGAACGGGAGGTCCTGTTCGAGCTGATGATCGATTTTCACGCGCCGCTCCTCCGCAGGCGCCCTGAGGCCCGTCCAGGCCTCTGGCTCCCGGAGGCCGCGTTCTCGCGCGAAACGATCGAGGACTACCTGCGTGTCGCGCGGGCCGCTGCCGCCAGAGAGGACGGCCTCCCGGATTTGACCCACGCGGTGCATCTCCTCTTGGACGCGCGCCAGTTCTCCGACTCGGCCAAGACCGTCGGCGCGTGGGCCGCCGTGGCCGGCACGCCGGGCCTTGCCGCGGTGGGGCGGGACCCTCCCCTCAGCTCGGAATTCGCATTCGGCCCGACGGGAGCCTCCGACTTCTGCCACGCGGCCCGGACCCGCGGGAAGGACCACGTCTTCGTTGCCAGCGACCTGGAATCCCTCCTCGCGAATCCGGCCCAGGCGGAGCGTTTTGAGACGATCGTCCAGACGCTGCGAGCGCAGGGAGCGGAGGTCCGCGCGCCCGTGCCTCCTTCGGGGTTGGAGGTGGTCCCCGTGGTCGAGTTCTCGAGCTGGTCGGATTACGACGAGTACCTTCAAGCGGGACATACCTCGGATACGCGCTGGACCGGGTTGCTCCGCCAGGGCGGGCTCGTCGTCCCGCGGATCCACCGCGGCCGGCGGATGTCCCAACTGTGGAAGCACGCCTTCACCCTCGCGTCGGAGCGGATCGAGACCGTCGTGCGGCGCACCGGGCAGAAAGTTCTGAAGGAGAAGGGCGTGGCGAAGCCCCCGGAGACCCTGCGTCGCCTGTCGGTTGCCTACGGTCGGCATCTCTTCCGACCGTACTATCTGGCCTGCGGGACCTCCGCGGCGGATCTCGACCTGGAGGCGGCGATGAGCGCGATCCTTCGGGGTGGGGTGGACCTTGAGCTCGCGGGCTACGTAGCCCGCAGCTACCTCTTCATGCTCATGGGCCTCCGCTCGGACCCTCGCTTCTGGGACAATCCCGACACGCGGGTGACTTTCCAGAACGTCGCGTGCCTCGCACACGCCCTCGTGGACATGGCCGAGGCCTGCCGCCGCGCGGGGGACGACGCCACTGCCGTGCGCCTACTGCGGCTCCTGCGGGCGGCCCTGATCGAGTTCGCCGAGGGGTTCGCGCGCTGGGGCTTTGGGGATCTGCAGGGTCTCGAGGGCTGGGAGACCACGGAGGAAGCGTGGTTGGAGTCCCTTCAGTCCGAGGTCCCGGAACGTTCCGGCTACGACGTGGTGAAGCGTGCGACGCTCTTCGCCGTCGGAGAGCGGCTTCCCCGGAGCCTCGACATCCCCGCGTCCCGTGGCGAAGAGGTGGTCGCGGATACCGGGCACATCGCGGGGGAGGTCCACGGCCGATGGGAGAACCCGGCGTGGTGCGAGCATCGGTTATCTTGACGGAGGGGGCGAGACCGCCAGCCGGGCGTACCGGAATCTTCATCGGCGCTCAACCGGCTTACGCCATGGGATGAAGGCCACTGTCTTCACCTGGGAATACCCGCCCAACATCTACGGCGGGGCCGGCGTCCATGCGAAATACATCACGGGCTCCCTGGCGAAGCTCATCGAGGTGGAGGTGCGGACCATCGAGGAGGGGCCGCCGCCCAACATCCCTGGGGTGCGCGTCCGACGCTACCGCCCGACCCTCCACGGCCTGGGTCCTCCCGACCCGCGGGTCGCGAAGGCTCTCGAGATCTTCTCCTTCAACGCGAACATGGTGGCGGACCCGATTGATGCCGATGTGGTTCACACCCACACCTGGTACACGAACTTCGCGGGCGCCCTCGCCAAACGCATCTATGGCTGTCGACTCGTGGCCACTGTCCATTCCCTCGAGCCCCTGCGGCCCTGGAAGCGAGAGCAGCTCGGGGCGGGCTACGAACTGAGCTCGTGGATGGAGAAGGAAGGCCTTGAGGCGTGTGACGCCGTCGTGGCCGTGTCCCGGGAGATGAAACGGGACATCCTGAAATGCTACGACATCCCGGCCTCTCGAGTCGCCGTGATCCACAACGGCGTCGATCCGCAGAAGTACCGCCCGCGGGACGGGAGCCGGTCCGTCTCGAATTTCGGAATCCGGACGCCCTTCGTCCTGTTCGTCGGCCGGCTCTCCCGGCAGAAGGGGGTGTTCGACCTCCTGGAGGCCATGGACCATGTGCCCGAGGATACGACCCTCGTCCTCGTGACCGGGAAGCCCGACACCCCGGCAATCGAGGAGGAGCTCCGCAGCGCCCTCTCCGGCAAGGGGCATGTGGTCTGGATTCCGGAGATGCTCCAGGATCCTGATCTCGTGGGCCTGTACAACGAGGCGGCCGTGTTCGCCTGCCCTTCGATCTACGAGCCCTTCGGGATCATCAATCTCGAAGCCATGGCCTGCGAGACGCCCGTGGTCGCGACGCGGGTAGGCGGCATCAAGGAAGTCGTCGTCGACAAGGAGACGGGGTTCCTCGTGCCTCCCGGCGATCCCGTGAGGCTCGGACGCGCGATCTCGAGGCTCCTTGAAGATCCCCCGCTCGCCGCCCGAATGGGGAAGGAAGGTCGCCGCCGCGTCCTGGAACACTTCACCTGGGACCGGATTGCGGCGAAGACCCTCGAGCTGTACCGGTCGCTGACGTGATGCCGCCTCGATTCGAGGACGCGGTGGGTATCCTCGAGGACACCGTGCGGCGCTCGGCCGCCTTCCGCATGTGGCTTCGTTCTCGCCGGTGGTGCGGCGAGACCGTGGGGCTGCACTCGGAACTCGTCGTGCGGGACTTGGCCGAGCTCGCTGCGACGGGCACCGAAACCTTGGTGCTTGCCGTCGTCCTCGCCAGGGAAGGCCCGTCCTCGGTCCTGCTCCATCTCCCGCTTTCGGTGGCGACCGCACGCCTAGATCCTGGCGCCTTCGAACTGTCGAGCGGTCCCGAACGGTGGTACCTCGTGGAAGCGGAGCGGCGAGACAGTTATGCGCGGTTCCTCACGGAGGCCCTCCGAAAGGGGCTCCGGCTCCGCACGCGCGCGGGGGACAGTCTTCACTTTCGAGGGGAATCCCTCGGTGCCTTTCGATCGATGGAGCGTGG
Organism: Thermoplasmata archaeon; assembly: GCA_035632695.1. NCBI lineage: Archaea > Methanobacteriati > Thermoplasmatota > Thermoplasmata > Thermoplasmata archaeon. The sequence continues at coordinate 1,218 of DASQGG010000015.1, read as the reverse complement.
TGTCGAAGGCGACAGCTCGAACCTCCTCGTCCACATGGCCACCTCGGGCCCCGAAGTCGTGTTCAAGAGCTACAAGATCGTCGATCCCCAGAACCGGGAGCCTGTCATCTTGGAGCGGCTTCGCCAACGAGGCTTCGCCTCCACGCCCCGATTCCTCGGCGAGGTTTCCCTGGGGCAAGGGGAGGAGCGCCTTGTCCTCGGGGTGGTGACGCAGAAGGTCGATGCCGAGGATCTCTTCGCCTATCTTACCGGGCTGTGGCGGGAGGAGCTACGGCCGCCGCATCCCGCGTCTACCCACGTTGAGCAGGTCACGCTGAACCTCGCGGACGGGCTGGGCGAGGCCACCGCCGCCCTCCATGATACCCTGGTCGATCGGAAGCCAAGCCCCTTCCAAGCGGAACCCTTCACGCGGGAAGACGCCCAGGCGGCGTATCGCATCGCGGCGAGGAATCTCTCGGATTCCATCCGGCTCCTCGCGCACCGGCATGGGGAGGGAGGCGACCTCCCGTCGGGCCTGGCCTCCGAATGTCGGGAGCTCCTCCTCGACCATCGGAAGGCGATCGAGAAGGTGCTCGGTTTTCTGGAAGCATCCGTCGGAACGGTGAAGACCGTGACCCACGCGGACCTCCACCTCGGTCAGGTGCTTCGCACGCGACAGGACGGATGCCTCTTCTTCGTCGACTTCGAAGGCGAACCGGAACGCTTGCCTGGCCAGCGCTCGGTGAAACTGCCGCCGCTGCGCGATGTGGCCACGATGGTCCGGTCCTTCGCGTATGTGAAGCACAGCGCATGGCGAGACTGCCTGGGGGGAGAGCCCCGCGCCGCGCTGAGGGTGTTCCGCCCGCACGAACTCCCCCCGGGACTGCTGGAGGTGCTACTGCGACTGCAAGGATGGGAGGACGCCGCGGTTCGGCGTTTCTCGGAGCGATACCTCACCCGCACAAGCCTGTATCCCGAGATCGACCCGGACAGGGCCGAGCGCATCATCCGGGGCTGGACCATGGAGAAGGCCCTCTACGAGCTCCGGTACGAGCTCAAGCACAGGCCCACGAACTTCCTCATCCCGGTCGAAGGGATCTTGTCTCTCGCGGCCCCGCACAACCGCTCTGACTGAACTGACAGGCGATTCGATGGGTCTTCCTTTCAACCCAGCGCCTGGCGGTTGGATTCGACAACGGCAAAGTCGTTCGGACTATCCGGATGAATACCGATCCCGGC